>DASUBK010000193.1:0-8433 GCA_035763305.1 Terriglobales bacterium
GTGCAGCGCGAGGGCCTGATCCGGCTGGTGATGGAAGGACACCTGCGCGGCATCATCGGGCAGTTGACGGTGGAAGAGATCGTCAAGCAGCCGGAGATGGTGGCCGACCGCATGCGCTCCACCTGCGCCGACGACATGAACAAGATGGGCCTGGAGGTGATCTCGTTCACCATCAAGGAAGTGCGGGACAAGAACGACTACATCACCAACATGGGCCGGCCGGACATCGTGCGCATCAAGCGCGATGCCGACGTGGCCGCGGCCGAGGCGGAACGCGACACCGCCATCAAGCGCGCGGTCGCCAAGCGCGAGTCGGCGGTGGCCGAGGCCCAGGCCGACCAGGACCGGGTGCTGGCGCAGACGCTCTCGCAGGCCAAGCAGGCGGAGGCGCAGCGCGATCTTCAGGTCAAACAGGCGCAGTACCTCGAGACCACCAAGAAGCAGCAGGCGCAGGCCGACAAGGCGTACGAGATCCAGACCAACGTCATGCAGCAGCAGGTGGTCGCCGAGCAGGTAAGAGTGCAGCAGGTGGAGAAGCAGGAGCAGGTCAAGGTGCAGGAAGCCGAGATCGCGCGCCGCGAGAAAGAGCTGATCGCCACCGTGCTGAAGCAGGCGGAGATCGAGCGGCAGCGGATCGAGACCCTGGCGGCGGCCGAGAAGCAGCGGCTGATCGCCGAGGCCGAAGGCCAGGCGCAGGCCATTCGGCAGCAGGGCGAGGCCGAAGCCGACATCATCTTCAAGAAGGGCGACGCCGAAGCGCGGGCGATGAACGTCAAGGCCGAGGCGTACCAGGAGTACAACCAGGCGGCGGTGGTGGACAAGCTGATCACCAGCCTGCCGGAGGTAGTGAAGGCGATGGCGTCGCCGCTGGCCAACGTCGACAAGATCACGGTGGTCAGCACCGGCAACGGCAGCGCCGCGGGCATGAACAAGATCACAGGCGACCTGGCGCAGATCGCGGCCCAGGTGCCGGCGCTGTTCGAGGCGCTCAGCGGCATGCAGATGTCGGAGCTGCTGGGCAAGATCCGCACCATCGGCGACAAGTCGCCGCAGCCGCTGCCGCCGGCGGACAAGAAGGACGACGGCACCAGCGCGGCCGGCGCGGCGGCTGGGAAGAAGTAGGCAGGACACCCACGTCTGCCCGAAGCGGGCAGACGTGGGGCACCATCGGCGGGAGGGCACGACTTCAGTCGTGCCGTAACCGGCACGAAGAACAATGCGGCTTTAGCCGCTGAGGAAATCAAGATGGAAGTGCGGAGTGGAAGCTGGTTCGTGGGGTGCGCGATCGGAAACGGGCTGGCGTCGGGATTAGCACTCGCCGCCGTCGCGGGCGGCCACTGGATCCTGGCGGTCACGCTGCTCACAGCGTCGGTGGGATTCGCCGGCGGCATGATCAAGACGCTGGCGGCGTTTCGCTGCGGGAGGATCTCATGAACATGGGCGGAGCATGGGTGGCGCGCCTGATCGCCATCGTCTTCATCGTGGCGGCGTTCCTGGCGCGGAGGATGACCGGATCGCAGACGGCGTTCTGGGTGTGCATCATCCTCGGCGCGGCGTGCGTGCTGTTCGCGGCGGTGCGCTCGATGATGCCGGCCAAAAGAACGACCGACCTGCCGCCGCCGAAGACAGGGAAATTTCAATGAGCAGACGCCGCATGGGTTCACAAGCTGCAAGCTGATAGCGGAGAGCTGAAAGGAGTTCGTCATGGCACTCTTGGAAAGAGTTACGAAGCTGGTGCGGGCCAATCTCAACGATCTCATCGACAAGGCCGAGGAGCCGGAGAAGATGCTCAAGCAGGTCATCCTCGACATGCAGAACCAGTTGCTGCAGGTGAAGACGCAGGTGGCCATCGCGCTCGCCGACCAGCACCTGCTGGAGAAGAAGAAGAAAGAAAACGAGGACCTGGCCGGCGAGTGGGTGAAGAAGGCCGAACTGGCGGTGGAGAAGAAGCAGAACGACGAGCTGGCGCGGGCGGCCATCGAGCGCTCGGTCAGCTACCGCGAGCTGGCCAAGAGCTTCGAGCAGCAGGTCGCCGACCAGAAGATCCAGGTGGAGAACCTCAAGTCGGCGCTGCACAAGCTGGAGCAGAAGCTGGCCGAGGCGGAGAACAAGATCGACCTGCTGGTGGCGCAGCATCGCCGCGCCCGCGCCGTGGGCAAGGCGCAGGACGCGCGCAGCGCCATCGTGGACGGTTCGTCGGCGAGCGAGTTCGACCGCATGAAGCACAAAGTGCACCGCGAGGAGGCGATCAGCCAGGCCAAGGTCGAGCTGGCCACCGACACGCTGGACGACCAGTTTGCGGCGCTGGAGAAAGAGCAGGAGATCGACAAGCTGCTGGCGGAGATCAAGGCGCGGCGCAGCGCGAGCTGAAGAAGATTAACCACAGAGGACACAGAGGAACACAGAGGGTTTTTATGTTTTTCTTCTGTGTTCCTCTGTGTCCTCGGTGGTTCCACAGTTGCTCTCTGGGCGTCGCGAACAGGCGAGGGCGCCTGTTCCTACGCAATTACGAACGGCATCGCAAGATGCTAAACTGAGCAGAAATGGCCGAAATTCGACGCAGGAAGACGACCACGGTGCAGATCGGCGAGGTGCGCGTCGGCAGCGACGCCCCGGTGGTGGTGCAGTCCATGACCAACACCGACACCGCCGACGTCCTCAAAACCGTGGACCAGGTGACGGCGCTGGCGCGGGCCGGCTCGGAGCTGGTGCGGGTTACCGTCAACAACGACGATGCGGCCGCCGCCGTGGCGCGCGTCGCGGACCTGCTGGAGCGCCGCGGCGTGCACGTGCCTATCATCGGCGACTTCCACTACAACGGTCACCTGCTGCTGAAGAAATATCCCGAGTGCGCCCGGGCGCTGGCGAAGTACCGCATCAATCCCGGCAACGTCAGCGTGGGCCGCAAGGACGACGACAACTTCCGCACCATGATCGAAGTCGCAGTCGAGAACCAGAAGCCAGTGCGCATCGGCGTCAACTGGGGCTCGCTCGACCAGGCGCTGCTGACGCGCATGATGGACGAGAATTCCCGGCAGGCCGAGCCCAAGGACGCGCGCGACGTCACCATGGAAGCGATGGTGGTGAGCGCGCTGAACTCGGCCAGGCTGGCGGAGAAATACGGCCTGCGCTCCGACCAGATCATCCTGAGCGCGAAGGTCAGCGGCGTGCAGGACCTGATCGACGTGTACCGCTCGCTGGCCGGCCGCTGCGACTACCCGCTGCACCTCGGCCTGACCGAGGCCGGGATGGGCGCGAAGGGAATTGTTGCCTCGACGGCGGCGATGAGCGTGGTGTTGCAGGAGGGAATTGGCGACACGATTCGCGTGTCGCTCACCCCGGCGCCCAACGGCGATCGCACCGAAGAGGTCATCGTCGCGCAACAGATTCTGCAATCGCTGGGCATGCGCAGCTTCATTCCCCAGGTGACCGCGTGTCCCGGCTGCGGCCGCACCACCAGCACCTTCTTCCAGGAGATGGCGGAACAGATCCAGAGCTACATCCGCCACAAGATGCCGGAGTGGAAGACGCAGTACGACGGCGTGGCGGAGATGAAGGTGGCGGTGATGGGCTGCGTGGTCAACGGGCCGGGGGAGAGCAAGCACTCCAATATCGGCATCTCGCTGCCGGGGACCTTCGAAGACCCGGTGGCGCCGGTGTTCGTGGACGGCAAGCTGAGGACCACGCTGCGCGGCGACCACATCGTCCAGGAATTCATTGCCATTCTGGACAACTATGTGGACTCGCACTACGCCGCCAAGGCGCAGGTCACGGCGCAGTAGTCCAGAACCACCCGTCGAATCTCGTTCGTATCAGAGCACGCGTATCAGGGCACGACTTTCGTCGTGCCGGATACGTTGCAGGGGTCTTGCGGCTTTAGCCGCTGGCAAGCCCCGCGAAAGCACATTCCTCGCGGGCTGAAGCCCGCTCGGAATGAGGTGAGCGCGAACTTGGAGGCACGGCTGAAGCCGTGCCCTGATACCGTTCGTCCCAGCAAGCTACGGTCGGTTGTCGACAATGGGCGAACCGCGCGTCGTACGCACAGGAGGACAGCATGCAATTCCTGCTTTTGGTCTACGAGGACATGAGGCGCTGGGCGAAGCTGAACGACGCGGAGACGGCTGCGGAAATCAAGGAATATCGCGCCTTCCGCAGCGGCCACGGCGAGGCGGTGAAAGGCGGGTCGGCGCTGGCGCCGGTCAGCGAAGCCAAGACCGTGCGGGTGCGCAACGGCCAGCGCTCTACCACCGACGGACCGTTCGCCGAATCCAAGGAGCAACTGGGCGGCTACTTCCTGGTCGAAGCCAACAGCCTCGACGAAGCGGTGGCGATGGCGTCCAAGCTGCCGGGCGCGCGCTACGGCGGCGTCGAAGTGCGGCCGATCATGGTGTTCCCGCAGGCGGCGAGCCTGTCGGCGTAGCCGGCGCTGTTATTTGTGTTCCGCCAGCGGCTTGATGAGTTCGTCGAGGTAGTCCGGCTTGCTCTGGTCGCGCACCAGGTGCGGGTAGCGCTGCGCGCCGTGGTAGTCCACGGTGGTGAGCCGGTAATCTTTATCTTCCTCGACCAGGAACTCAATCCCCTTGCTGTCGTCCCTGCTGGCGGCGATAGCGTCCGACAGGACATCGGGCGAGTAGATGCGCCCGTTCACGCCGAGGACTTTCATGCCGGGCACGATGCCGGCCTTGAAGCCGGGACTGTCCCACAGCGAGTCGGTGACCTGGCCTTCGGGGGTGATGCTCAGGCCGATGGAGTAGAGCACGCCGGAGGGAGCGTGGTAGCCGCCGCGGCCGGAGTTGGGACGCTGGTCGCTCCACTCCACTTTCCAGCCCGCGTTCTCGATGCCGGCGGTCGGAGCCGCGGCCGCGGTGGAGTTCAAGCGGTCGTTTAAGAATTTGGCCCAATCGTAGGGAACAGTGGCATTCAGCGCCTGGACCAGCTGGTCGAAGGTGTAGGGCTTTACCTCCGGGCCGTTGTTGGTTCCGCCGTAGAAGGAGTGGAAGAAGTCTTCCATGGACTTCTTGCCGCCGGACTGCTGGTGGATGATGTCGGCGACGTCCAGCCAGATCAGCTCGCCCTCTTCGTAATAATCCGAGCCGCGCTGCCAGCTACTCCAGCCGCCGCGAAACATCCCGGGAATCGCCACCGCGGTGTCGAGCAGCGGACGCCAGGTGCGCCCCGGGCGACCCGGACCCAGGCTAGCCGCGATCGAGGCTAGCGTCTGCTGGTAGTCAGCGGGAGTCCACATGCCGCTGCGCGCCGCCAGCAGGTCACCGCAGAAAGATGTGTTGCCCTCGTAGACCCAGAGCAGATCGGTCTCCATGGGAGTCTCGTACTCGGGCGTGGCGAGGTCGGCGGGGCGGCGATATTTGCCGGACCAGGAATGGGCGTACTCGTGCGCCAGCAGGCTGCCGACCTCGCGCGCGGCGTCGGGCTGCAGCATGATGCGCGCCGGCAGGCGGCTGTCGTTGGACTCGTGGTGCTCGAGGCCGAAGTGGGCGGTGTAGTCGCTGAGCGTGAGCAGGAAGTGGTAGTCGCGATAGTGGCGCGCGCCGAAGAGCTTGCCGGCCTCGGCGACCACGTTGGTCAGGCCGCGCTGCACGTCGGCAGGAACGGCGAGGTCGGCTTCGGCGTCGGCGACGATGTCGAGTTCGTGATGGATGGGCTCGCCGGGAGGAGTCAGGTCGAGGACTTTGAAGTACTGGCCGGCGATGAGGGGAGAATCGACCAGGCGCTCCAGCGACGCGGGCTTGAACGACACCCGTGGGCCGCCGTCATTCGCCACCGGCAATGCGCTGGCGAACTTCCAGCCTTGCGGCAAGACAAGGGAGGCGGCGAAGGGAATGTCGGCGGCATTCTTGCCGGCGGGATAGAGCAGCGCCTGGTTCCAGTTGATGACCACCAGCTTGTCGGTGGCGGAGCCGTTGGCGGCCGCGCCGGGCGTGGACTCCAGGAAGTCGAAGTTGGCTTCGATGGAACTTACGCCCTGCGGCACGTCGAGGTGGAAGGTGAAGACGTCGCGCAGGTCGCGGCGCCAGGGAATCTCTTTGCCGCCGCCGGTGAAGTGCAGGCCGGTGACGCTGCCGATGGCGCCGCCGGGCTCGTGCATGCCGGGAATCCACTTGGGATAGTAGAGCGTGAGCGGGCCCGGCTGGACGGGGATGGTCTCGTGGACGCTCAGGTACTTCATGGCGGCGTGGGTGGCATCGACGGTGAGCTGAATATCCTGGGCCAAGGCGGACGCGGCGAGCAGAACAGCGCAGAGAAGAAGGCGCGTGATTTTCATTTGCTTTCCAAAGTTGCGGAATGAGTTGAAAGGGCCGGTTCACACGAAGGACACGAAGGTATCACGAAGGGCACCGAGGAATCGCTTCTTCGTGATCTTCGTGCTTCCTTCGTGGCCGAGGCAAACCAGGACTTGAAGTCTGCTGGGCTCCCAGCCGCAGGCGAGGGCGCCTGCGGCCACGTAATTCCGGTTGAGCCCAACAGCAGCCCCGGCGATGGCGCCGGGGCCTACCACCTGACGCCGGGGCCTACCAATCAATTTCTGCTGCTGGTGAACCCGCAGGCGAGGGCGCCTGCGGCTACGTCGTTCTTCTTGCGACCTAATTACCGGCTGCCGGTTGCGACGAATCGTTGCCGACCACCAGCGAGTTGAACAGCAGCGGGAAGGTGTTCTCCGACTGGCCGCGGAACTGGCAGCGGAAGCCGATGAGCACCACGCGGCCTTTGCCGTAAGGCACCGAGACTGCCGCGACTTTGTCCGCGACGTGTTGCGGTCCCAGCAGCCAGCCGCTCAGCAGCGGATTCTGCTTGCCGTACTTGGCCAGCACGCGGATGCCGTCGTGCTCGCCCAGTTGATCCATGGTGTCGGGCTTGGGCTGCTCGGAGTAGCGATAGGGCTGCGCCGGCGGCTTGGGGTCCCACACCTGGAAGGCCTCGGAATTGACGAAGAACGCCACCGAATCCTTCTGCATGCCGTGGGTCTCCGGCAGGCCGGGATCCACGTCGAGTCGCAGCAGCGAGCCGGGCGCGTAGAACTGGGTGGACGGCACGCTCGCCAGCACATTGCGCACCGGCAAGCCAAGCTGCTCGATCAAGTAGGCCGTGGCGCCGCCCATGCCGACGATGTGCCCGCCGTTCTCGGCGAACTTCTGCAGGTTCACGGTTCCGTCGAGGCCGACGCCGCCGGCGAATTCCGGCCGCTGCACGCTGGGGAAGCCCTGGCCGGAGAACTCGCCGAAGCCGCGCGGCGGAGCGCCCTCCTGCCAGCCGTGCAGGATCTGCTCGGCGCCTTCATCGGGCAGCACGATCACATCGTACTGCGAGTTGAGGTCACCCTTGCGCAGGTCGGCGTCGCGCACGATTTTGTAAGGAATGTGGAAGCGGTCGAAGAGCCACTGCGTCCAGCCGGTGTCCATGTCGGCGACGTAGGAGACGTACAGGCCCACGCGCCCGACCTGGCCGGCGGCGGGCTTGAAGGTGTGCTCCGGCTCGGCGATCGTCACCGGCTTCGAAGGGATCTCCTGCGGCTGGTCGAGGCGCGTAGCTTCGACGCCCATCTGCATCGGCAGCGTCCAGCCGGTCATGTCGTAAGGACGCTTGGGCGGGCCGCCGGGGCTGACGCGCAGATCGGGATAGTGCTGCGGCTCCATCAAGTCGATGATGAACGGCCGGAAGGTTTGCGAGGCCAGCAGCAGGCGCGATCCGGCGGGGAACTGCTTACCGTTCACCGTGACCGGAGCGGTGGTCTCGCGCACCTGCACGCCGCCGGTCTGCATGGAGAAGAGCATGTCGCCCGCCGCAGTCGGGTCGTGCTGTTGCGCAGGGACGATGTACGCGTAAGGCCCGCCCTTTTGTCCTTGCGCGATCTGGTCGTGCGCCATCTTCCAGAAGTCGAAGAGCCACGCGTCGCGGCGGCGGGAGGCGATGTCGAGCACGCCCATGTCGCCGGTCACCATGTAGTCCACCGAATCGCGCAGCCGCCACCAGCCGCCCTTCCACGGATCGGGATAGAAGGTGCTCGGGGTCACTGCGGAAACGCCGTTGGGGAACGCTTTGGGCAGCGAATTCGGCGCGGCATATCCCGGCGAGGCGTAGCCGGCGAGGAAGCCCGCGGTCTCGGTGAGGATGCCGACCATGTTGTGGTAGTAGGGCGCGGTTCGCATGCCGCCGTTCCACCAGGTGTCGAAGCTCATGTAGGAGACGACGCCGGACTTGTGCTCGTTCTGAAAACGCTCGGCCATGGCGCTGCCCACCAGGTTCACGCCGCGCAGCACCTCGGGAGGGATGTTGGGATTGCTGGGATCGTCGTAGGGCGGAACTATGATGCGCGCCGGGTAGGGCGCGGTCTGGTGCTGGTTGTAGACGATCTGCGGCAGCCATTCGTAGTAGAGCAGCCTGGCGACGTTGCGGCTCTCCACCTGGTTGAAGCTG
>DASUBK010000194.1:0-4287 GCA_035763305.1 Terriglobales bacterium
CCCAAGCCGTTATCGCGCGCCTGCGGCCCGAAGGAGATGAACTGGTTGTAGACGTTCTTGTAATCGCGCGTGACCACCTTCAGCCCGGGCATGGTCTTGCCGGGAATCGCCTCGCACTCGCCGTCCATCCAGCTCTGGATCGCCGGCTGCGCGATCTCCGCCGCCGAGTCGTGCGCCAGCGGCGTGGCCACGATGTCCTTCACCGGCTCCGGGAAGTGCTTGCCTGCCATCTCCGAGAATTTCTGCGCCAGCGCGCGAAAGATCTGCCAGTCGCTCTTCGACTCCCACGAGGGCGGCACCGCGGGTGACAGCGGATGGATGAAGCTGTGCATGTCGGTGGAGTTCAGGTCGGCCTTCTCGTAGAAAGTCGCCGCCGGCAGCACCAGGTCGGAGTACAGCGCGCTGGTGTCCATGCGGAAGTTGAGGTCGACGACCAGGTCCATCTTGCCGCGCGGCGCGTCCTTCACCCACGCAACATCCTCGACCGAGCCTTCCGCCATCTCTTCGGCGATGGCGTTGGTGTGCGTACCCAGGTAGTGCTTGAGGAAGAACTCGTGTCCTTTGGCGCTGGCCATCAGCGCGTTGCCGCGCCAGATGAACCACAGGCGCGGCCAGTTCTCGGGCGCATCCGGCGCCTCGACCGCGAACTTCAGCTTGCGCTGCTTGAGCCGTTCGACCACGTATGACACGACGTCCGCATCGTTCTTCGCTCCCGCCGCCTCCGCCTCGCGTGCCAGCTCGAGCGAGTTCTTGTCGAACTGGGGATAGAACGGCAGCCACCCCGAGCGCACCGCGCGCACCTGCAAGTCCATGGTGTGGCCCTTGGCCAGCGAGCCGTTGGTGCTCTGCGGGACGGTGTGGTAATCGGTGAAGGCGCGCTCGTAGCGCCACTGGTCGGTATGGACGTAGTGCCAGCTGGGCGCGTTCTGCAACCGCGACGCCGGAATCCAGTCTTTGCCGAAGGCAATCGAACCCCAGCTCTCGCCCGGCGCCAGCTTTTCCTGGCCCACGTAGTGCGCCAGTCCGCCGCCGTTGACGCCTACGCAGCCGCAGAACATCAGCGCGTGGATGGCCGCGCGATACATCAGGTTGCCGTGATACCAGTGGTTGATCCCGGCGCCGATGATGACGGTGCACTTGCCCTTTGTGTGCTCGGCGGTTGAGCCCCACTCGCGCGCGAAGCGAACCAGCGTCTCCCGCCCCATGCCGGTGTACTTCTCCGCCCACGCCGGCGTGTACGGCAGATCGTCGTCGTAGCTTTGGGGATAATCGCCGGGCAGGCCGCGCGCGACGCCGTACTGCGCCATCAGAAGGTCGAAGACGGTGGTGACCGTCACCGTCGTTCCGTCCGCGGTGAGGATGCGCCGCACTGGGACGGCCCGCCGGATCGTCTTCCCTTCTCCGAAATCGTCGAACTCGACCATTTCGTGTGGCTGTGCCACATCGCCTAGAAAGGTCAGCAGCGGATCGATCGCCGAGTTGTCGCCGGCGTCCTCCAGCAGCAGGTTCCACTTGCCTTTTTCCTTCTGCGCCCAGCGATAGCCGACGCTGCCCTTGGGCATCTTCGGCCGGTTCGACTCCGTGTCCCACATCAAGAACTGCCAGTCGCCGTTCTCCGCGTTTTCGTAGCCGTGAATGCGGTTAGCGCGCAGCAACTGACCCGCCTTCCACGTCGCTCCATCGGCCTTCAGCTCCACCAGGTAGGGCGCGTCGGTGTACTTCTTGGCGTACTCGACGAAGTACGGCACCTGCCGCTGGTGATGGAACTCGCTGAGCAGAACGTGATTGACAGCCATCCACCAGGCGCCGTCCTGCCCGGCGTTGATGGCGATCCACTCGTCCGCGTACTTCGACACCTGCGCGAAGTCGGGCGTGAAGACCCACATCTTGCTGCCGTTGTGCCGCGCCTCGGCGGCGAAGTGGCAGTCGGGCGTGCGGGTCATGTTGAGGTTCGAGCCCATCACCGCCAGCAGCTTGGCGTTGTACCAGTCGGCGGATTCGGCGACGTCGGTCTGCTCGCCCCAGGTTTCCGGCGAGGCCGGCGGCAGGTCGCAGTACCAGTCGTAGAACGACAGCGAGACGCCGCCCATCAGTTGCAGCATGCGCGCGCCGCCCGCGTAGCTGATCATGGACATCGCCGGAATCGGCGAAAAGCCCGCGATGCGGTCGGGACCGTACTTTTTGATGGTGTAGATCTCCGCCGCCGCCATCAGCTCCAGCGCGGTGTCCCAGTCGGCGCGGCGGAATCCGCCTTTGCCGCGGGCCCGCTGCCAGCGAGTGCGCGACTCCTCGCTCTCCACCAGCGACTTCCACGCGTCCACCGGATCTTCGTGCTGCGCCCGCGCCTGCTTCCACAAGTCCAGCAGCGCGCCGCGCATGTAGGGATACTTCACCCGCAGCGGGCTGTAGAGATACCAAGAGTAGGAGATACCCCGCTGGCAGCCGCGCGGCTCATAGGGCGGCAGGCCGTGCTCGAGGACCGGGTAATCCAGTTGCTGCATCTCCCAGGTGACGATGCCGTCCTTGACGTGGATCTGCCAGGAGCAGCCGCCGGTGCAGTTCACGCCGTGCGTCGAGCGCACCACTTTGTCGTACTGCCAGCGGTTGCGGTAAAACTCCTCCCAGCTGCGCAGCTTGGGATCGACTTCATCGCGGATCCAGCTGATGGCGTCCTTGGTCTTCATGCTTTTCCCCGCTTCTCGCGCAGGCCGCGCCGCACTCCGCGCAGCCGCTTTTTCCACATCGCGTCCAGCGACACCAGCCCCACCACCATCGCTCCCAGGCTGATGAGGAAGAAGTTCATGGTGGCGGCAGCGTCGTCCTGGCCGCCGCGCTTGGCTGAATCCTCGAACAGCGCCAGCAGCGGCAGGATTTCCTCCGGCTTCATCGCGCTGGCGCGGAACACCGGCGCCATCGTCGGGCTCTGCGGGCTGGTCAGCCACGCTCCCAGGCCCTTGCGACCTTGCAGCCGCTCGTACACCAGCGTGAGATCGGGGCCGAGGCGGCCGCCGCTGAGGCCGCCCAGCCCTTTCATCGTGTGACAGGAAATGCAGGGCGGGCCGCCGCCGGTCAACCGCGTTGCGCCGGTAAAGATCGCCCGCCCGTTGGCGATGTCCTGCGGCGTGAAAGGACGGTCGCTGATCTGCGAGCCGGCGAATTGCGAGCGCGGCAGCTTCGATTCCACGTCGATCAGGTCCAGCAGCGCCGTCGCCATCGCCGGACTCATGCCGTTGACCGCCGGCATCAGCACGCCGCGGGCATCCTGCAGCAGCTTGGCGGCGTAAGGATCGCCGCTGTCGATCACCGCTTTGGGGTTCTGCACCCACTGCGTAAGCCAGGCGCGGTCTTTGCGCTGGCCAACGTCTTTTAGGTCGGGGCCGGTCAGGCGGCCGCCGCCGACGGTGTGGCAGCTGGCGCAGTTCTGGCGGAAGAAGGCTGCCGGGTCCTGCTGCGCCCCGGCGGAGGCCACGGAGAACAGGACAATGAGTAGCCAACGGACGTTCGTTCCGATTTGGGAACGGGCGAAGCTTGTGCGCTTCACGACGTGGGACCTCCGGGCGCCGGCGGCGCCGGGTTGGAGATGTCGGCCAAGGTGACTCGCTCGAGAAAGTTGATGTACTCGGCGCGCAGGCCCTTCCAGGCGTGATGGGCCGAGCACGGGTTGGCTTCGGAGCACTCTTGCGCGGGCGACAGCAGGCAGCGGCGCAGCGGCGTGATCCCTTGGAAGAGTTGCACCACCTCCAGCAGGCGGATCGAGGCAGCCGCGCGCGCCAACCGGTAGCCGCCGTCGCTGCCGCGGGCGGTGGCCACCAGCCCTGCATTCCGCAGAGCTAACATGATCTTGGTCAGATAGGAACCGGGGACCGCGGTTCGGCGCGACAATTCCTTTCCCAATATGGCGATGCCGCAGGGCTGCGCGGCCAGCGTGGTCAGGGCCCGGAGCGCGTACTCGGTGGTAGTGGAGAACATTGCGGAGTTGCGGAGTTGTAAATCAGGATGTCTTGTAATCCCGCCGCTCCGGCACCCGCTGTGACGTACGTCACCGTTCAACGTGACAAGTTCGCCGCGCCCCGAGGCTGCGTCGCGCCACGATACAAACACGCATTGCAGCGCCGGGACTTACCTTCCGTCGCTGTGACTCTTGTCACGCTGTAAATAATTGCTGCGGAATTCAGCACTCTGGCCGTACGCACATCGGGCTTTGGGCCGAGGACTCGGCTGTCGCTTGCGAGGACGGTGGCTGTAAGGCGGAGAGGGGCGAGTGACTGCGCGCTACGGCTTGGTCTG
>DASUBK010000195.1:0-19974 GCA_035763305.1 Terriglobales bacterium
CGCCGGAATTTCCGCCGCCGCCGTAGATCTGGCTGATGACAACCTGGGCGGGCGAGGTCGCCGCGCCGAGCAGCAGGAAAGCGAGCAGCAGGGTCATGCCTGCCGCAGAGAGAGGAAGACGTGTATGGGTGCGCATAGGGCGCGCGTAGTATCAAATGGAACAGTCGCCCCGCCAAGTTGCAATTCAGTAAATTCCGCCAAAGTGGGTGCAACCGCTTGCACTGTGACGCCGGTCACTGCAAAGCGGTGCACGCGGCGGAACGGTTCAGAACATCACCTTCGCCTGGAACTGGAAGGAGCGCGCCGGCAGTTGGTTGGTTATGCCGAACAGCGGCTGGCCGAAACCCTTGCCCGGAGTCGCTCCGTTGCCCCATGTCCCGCTGTAGCCGACGAAGTTGGGGTGATTGAAGAGGTTGAAGGCCTCGGCGCGCAGGTTCAGGCGCACGCGTTCGCTGCCCAGAGGAAAGGCGCGTTCGACGAACGGCGAGACGTCGTAGATGGCGCGGCCGCGGCCGGTGTTGCGCCCGATAACGCTGCCGTTCACCACCGGGCGGTCGGTGGTCGCGCCGGTGTCGCCGCTGTTGTTCGCGCCGGTCACGATGTTGTAAGGCAGGGCGCTGCCGAGAGTAGCGACCCCGCCCATGCCGATCTTCAGCGGGCCCATCCAATAGCCGCTGAGCACCAGGCGGTGGCGCTGGTCGTAGATGGCGCTGGCCTTTTCCTCCGCGCCGGTGAAGTTGGGATCGTTGGGATTCTGCTGCGGGATGTCGGGATCGACGTTGTCGATGGCGTGCGACCAGGTGTAGCTCAACAGCATGGACAGGCGATCGCTGAAGCGGTGCGACAGGTTGACGTCCAGCGCGTTGTAGGTGGCGAAGCCGTTATTGACGTCGCTCTGGATGACGCTGTAGGGCGGCTGCGGACTGGAGCCGCACGTTTTGCCGCTCTGCTGATACCACCACATCCAGTACGGGCGGGTGCAGTTGGCCGCCGCCGCGCTCCGCGTCTGCCCGGGCATGGTGCGAACGAAGGGCGCCGGCGGATTCACATCCAGCGGGCGCACGATGCGCACGGTGTGCGAGCCGACGTAATCGACGGACAGTACCCAACGCTGTGCCAGTTCCTGCTGCAGGCCGATGGTCCACTGTTCGGTGTAAGGATTGAGCAACGCGTCCTGGTAGCCAACCAGCGTGGACGTGGGCAGGAACTGATCGTAATAACCGGCGCGGCCGGGTTGCAGGTAAAGACTGCGCTGCGGCACCGCGGCGCCGGCGGGAAAGGCCGGCAGAGGCGCCGCCGAAACACTGGTGGGGAATCCCACATCGCCGGGCGCAGCCGTGTAGTTAAACACGCCGGTCGGTCCGGTCAGCGCCCAGTTGGCGGCGGAGTCGTCCACCACCTGCGAGTAGTAAATGCCGAAGCCGCCGCGAATGACCGTCTGGTCGTGTCCTTCCCAGTTGTAGGCGAAACCCAGGCGGGGTGCGAAATCGCGGGTAGCGTCGGTCAAGGTCTGCCGCTCGTAGCGCAGGCCGGCGTTGACCGTCAGGTTGGGCGTGTAGCGAAAGTCGTCCTGCACGAATAGCGACCACAGCGTGTCGTCCACCGTGTAGCTGCCGTTACCGTAGCTCTGGGTATAGCTCTTCACGTTGGCGATGTTGTTCAGGTAGGTCGGACTTTCGCAGACCGCCAGCGCCAGCGTGCAGGGGTTGTACTGGAACTGGCCGAGGAAGATGGGGCCGCCGAACTCCTTGCTGTTACCGCCATTGTGGGCGCGAATGATGCCGGCGCCGAATTTCAGCGCGTGCCGTCCGTAAAGCATCGAGAGCGTGTCGTTGATCTCGAACTGGTGGTTCAGCAGCTTGGCGGATTGCGAAGTGCCGCTGGTGAAGGTGCCGCCGGTGGAGATCGGAACCACGAACTGCGTGCCGAGGACGACGGGATCGAACTCAGTGATGGGCGAAGCCAACTGGAACTGCGCGCGGGCGGTGTTGAGCAGCGAGGGGCTGAGCTCCGCTGTCTCTCCGATTTCCGCTGTATAAGTGCGGCGGCGAAAGGTGCGGGCCACGCTGGGAAGAGTATTGCCGCCCACGGTGCCGTTGGGGTTGGTATCGCGGAAGAAATCGGCGCCGAAACGGAAGAAGCCGTTGTTGCGATCGTTGAACTGGTGATCGAGGCGCAGGAACGCAAGGCCGCCGCGGTAATGGCCTACGAAGCTGCCCGGCGCGATGGCCGAGGTGATCGGCGAAGCGCGGTCCTGCCAGCTGTACTCGAAAGCGCCGGAGAAGTGGGTGCGATCGCCGGCGATGGGACCGGAGAGAGCCGCCGCGGTCTGCCGCAGCGAGTCGCTGGTAATCTGCGAGCCGCTGGTGGCGGTGGTCGGAGTGAATCCCGACAAGTGGGCCGAAGTATCCGCCGGGCGCCACAAGCCCAGCAGCGATCCGTGGTACGCATTGCTGCCCGAGCGGGTCACGATGTTGACCACGCCGCCGGCGCCGTATCCGTATTCCGCCGAGAAGGCGTTGGTGAGCACCGTCATCTCCTGCACCGCTTCCACCGGAACATTGGTGAACATCGTCTGCCGGCCCCAGGCGTCGTCGGAGTTGGCGCCGTCGATCTCGAAGCGGGTCTGCCGCCGGCCGGTTCCGTTGGTGGTGAATAAATTCTGGTTCATGAAGGCGTCGCCCTGGTTGAGCGCCTGGCGATTGGCGGCATTGAGCAGGGGCAGGAAGGTGACGCGCCGGTTCAGCAGCGGGGTCTCTTCGACGGTGTGCAGAGGGATCTCGGTGCCCAGTTGCGGCTGGTCGCTCTGCAATTCGCCGGCGGCGCCGGTCACGGTCACCTCGGTCTGGGCCGCGGCGGTGGAGAGTTTCATCTCTAACTCGGCGGTGCGCCCGCCGGTCAAAGTGATGCTGTCGAGCTTGCCGTCGGCGAAGCCGCTTTTCCTGGCCACCAGGGAGTAGGCGCCGGCGATGGGCAGCGCGCCGATGGTGAAGCGGCCGGAATCGTCGGTGGTCGCCGACCGTTGCAATCCGGTTTGCGAATTGGTGATGGTGACGACGGCGCCGGGAACAGCGGCGCCCGTTGGATCCACCACGTCGCCGCGGATGGTGGCGGTGTCGGGAGTCTGGGCGGCGAGGACACCGGACATAAGGGCCAGGAACAGCAGGATGAGGCAGCGACGCATGAATCCCACCTTTTCTGTGCGTTGGTCGCGCGTCGTCGGCGCGGCGAATCCGACAGCGTAGCGGCCAGCGCGCGTCTACTACCACAGGCAGTAGTTAACCCGTGGTCCTTGTCAATGGCATCGGCCGGCCAGTAGACTTGCGCCTTATGAAGCTGCTCGACTGGCTGGGCCGCGGGCACAAAGGGGCGGAGGTGCGGCCGCTCGGCGCCCTCGAACGCCTGCTCATGTCCCAGCTCTGGGAGGCGGGCGAAGTATCCGTCCGCGAGGTTCAGGAGCATCACAGCCACCTCGCCTACACGACGGTCATGACGACCCTGGACCGCCTCTACAAGAAAGGTCTGCTGCGGCGGCGCAAGCACGGCCGCGCATTCCTCTATGCGGCGGCAGTTACGCGCGAGGAATTTGCCGCCGCCATGGCGCGCCAGGCATTGCGCATCATGGGCAGCTATGCCGGCGCGGACGCGGTGCTCTCTACTTTTGTCAACGTGGTCAGCGATTCGGATGCGCGCCTGCTGGACGAGCTGGAACAGCTGGTGAAGTCCAAGCGGCGGCAGCAGAGGCGGGCGCCGTGACCATGTATGCGATCCTCGGCGTCGCCGTTTGCCTGGCAGTTTTCGGGGCCTCTGCAGGCGCAGCGAACCTCATCGTCATGGCGCTGGCGCCGGTCGTGCGGCGCTGGGCTCGGGGCTGCTCGCCGGGCACACGCGCAACGGCGCTGTTTCTGACCGCCAGCCTGCCGGCGGCGCTTGCCGTGCTGGCCACTTTTGCGTTCGCCCTGCCCGCGTTTCTTCTCTTCGAGCCGGCCTGGGCGGGAGAAACGATCGGGTTCATCCTGCCGCTGCTCGCCTTCGCCGGACTGGGAATCGCCGGTGCGAGCCTCCGCACCGCCATCCACTTGCAGTGGACGAACTGGCGCGTGAGCCGCCGCTGGCGAAGCATCGCGCATCCCATGGGATCGTCTCAGCCGGACTGTCGCTTGCTGCAAGTGCCCGTGGAAGGAGCGCTGCTGGGCACGGTCGGGTTGATTCATCCCAGCGTCTACGCTTCCCGCGACATGGTTGCCAATCTCAACCACGAGGAACTCGCGGCCGCCCTGGCCCACGAAGCCGGCCACGTGCGCGCGTCCGACAACCTGAAGCGTCTCATCCTCCTGTCGTCGCCAGGATTGGCGCTCACGGATCGCTTCCTCGGATTGAGAAAAGAATGGACACGCGCCTGCGAGAGCGCGGCCGACGAAGCGGCGCTGCAAGCCGGTGTCTCGCCCCTGGACCTGGCGGCGGCGCTGGTGAAAGCCGGACGTCTGCGCTTCAATGCCGATGCGGCGCAACTGGCGGCGATGTCGCACCTGGTCGCGCCGGCCAGCGAGTCCGACGTTCAGCATCGCGTGCGGCAACTGGTAGCGCGCATGGACACCGCGGCGCCTCCGGTGTCGCCGCGCACACCGTTGCGCTGGACCTATGCCACGGTTGCCGCAGGCGCACTTGCGGCCTACGCGGTCTACTTCTTTCCGCTGATGCGTTCCGCCCACGAGCTACTGGAATTCCTGGTCCGCTGACCTATTCCACTCCCGCCGTCAGCGGCTGCGTGGGGTCGATCTCGTAGCCGGCGATCTTCTTCCCTTGCAGGTAAATGTCCATCCAGTTGACGATGTGCTCCAGGCGCTCGATGCGGTGCCACGGCTGGCCGGAGCGCGAGAGTTCGTGCGACTCGCCGGGGAAACGCACCATCACCGCCGTCCGGTGCAGGTACTTCAGCGCGCGGAACATCTGCTCGCCGCCGGTGGCGGGCGGGGTGCGGAAATCGGCTTCGCCGAGGATGAACATCATCGGCGTGGTCACGTTTTGAATGTAGGTGATGGGCGAGCGGGCGACGAAGTCCTGCGGGTCCTCCCACGGCGCTTTGTGGAACCACGTCGGATGGAAGAGAGTGAAGTCGGCGTCATACCAGAAGCCGGCCCAGTCGGAGATGTCGCGCTGCGCGGCCGCGGCCTTGAAGCGCGGCGTGTGGCCGACCACCCAATCGGTCAGCAACCCGCCGCCGGAGCCGCCGGTGACTCCCAGCTTCTCCGGATCCGCATAGCCTTTCTGGATGCAGTAGTCCACGCCCGCCATGAGGTCTTTGAAGTCGTCGCCGGGATAGTGGTACTGGATGATGTTGCCGAACTCCTGGCCGTAGCTGGTGCTGCCCCGCGGGTTGGGGTACAGGACGATGTAGCCCTTGGCCGCCATCCACTGGAATTCATGGTCGAAGACCCAGCCGTAGGCGGAGTGCGGGCCGCCGTGAATGTTGAGAATCAGGGGATATTTCTTGTGCGAATCATAGTCGGGCGGCTTCTGTAGCCAGCCCTGGATGCGCTTGCCGTCGAAGCTGGTGTACCGGATTTCTTCCGGCTCGCTGAGGTTCAGCTCCGACCACAGTTTCTGATTGATGTTGGTCAGCCGCTTGAGGCTGGTGCCGGCGACGAGGTAGAGGTCGCCAATCTGGGTGGGAGTGGAGATCAACACGCCCAGCTGCGATCCATTGTTGTTCTCGAAATAATCGACCACCGCCTGGTTCCCGGTGGTGACGTCCGTGTGCTTGCCGGAGGCAAGGTCGATGCGCTCCAGGTTGGCGCGGCCTTCCTTCGCCACTCGCACGATGATGGAGTTACCGTCGGCGCTCCACAGCGGCTTGGAGCCGCCGGCGGCGCGGGGAGCGGTGTTGTCACCGCCGACGCCGGCGCCGATGTCGTAGTCGTAATTGGCGGTGACGTTCCTGGCCGTCGCGCCGGGTGTCAGGTCGGCGATGTACAGGTCGGGCTTGGTGTAGGAGCGCACCGGCTCGCTGGTATGGCCGATGAACGCCACGCGCTTGCGATCCCGGCTGAAGGAAACCTGGCCGATCGTTCCCTCGATCTCCAGCACCTTGGAGATTTCACCGCCGCTGGCGGGCACGGAGTAGAGCGCGTTCTGCGGCAGTTCGTAATAAGGCTCCAGCTCGCGATTGGAGACGAAGTAAACCTGGGAGCCGTCGGCGGACCAGTTGATCTCATTTTCGCTGTAGGAACCGGAGGTGAGCTGCAACGGTTCTGCTGCCTGGTCGGGCGAGGCGGGAACGTCCGCCACCCAGATGTGGTTTGGATGCTTGAAGTCGAGGTAACCGGCGCCGTTGAGCCGGTACTGCGCCCGCGTGATCACCTTCACGTCGCTCTCGTGCTCCGGCGTGGCGCAGTTCTTGTCCTTGCTTTTGTCCTTCTCGCTCTTGCAGCGGTCCTTCGCCAGGTCTTCGGGATTGGAGGTGCTGTTGAAGGCGATCTTCTTGCCGTCGGGGGACCAGTTGGGAGCGGAGGCGCCTTTTGGCAACTTGGTGATGGCGTACGCTTCGCCGCCGCTGAAGGGCAGGATGTAAACCTGCGGCGGCTGGTTCTTGCCGTCTTTTTCGACGGTGCGGATAAACGCCAGTCGCGACCCGTCCGGCGACCATTGCGGCGAGGTGTCGCGCGGCCCGGCGGTCAGCGGCCGGGACTCGCCCGACTGCGTCGCGACGGTCCAGATCGCGGTGTCATAGCCGTCCTTCTTGTCGTTGACGGTGACGCGCACGAAGGCGATCTGCGAACCATCCGGCGACAATTGCGGGTCGCCGATCCAGGTGAAGCGGAACAGGTCCTTCTCGGTGATGGGCCGCTTGTGGCCGGATTCCTGCGCTTGCGCGAACACGGCCAGGCACGAGGTCAGAAGCAGGAAGGCAGAGAGCAGGGCAGCGCGACGAGGATGCATGACTCACTCCTGTGACGGGAATGCGCGCAAGAGTGTATGCGAAAGGGCCGGGCTGCGACCAGCGCGAATCAGGCGGCGCGGCGGGCGGCCGCCGGACGATGCGATTCCGCCGCGATTCCGTCGAGGCGAAGCACGACGCGCGAGGCTCGCGCTTCCTCCGCCACCAGGCAGCGCATACAGAGGCAAGGGAAGTCCTTTTTGCCGTCGGGACGGAACGACGTCACTTCCACCACATGCCTTACGTGCGCGCGGCAGATGGCGCACTTGCTTCCTCCGTGCTGTTGAAAGCGCATCTCGGCATGAAAGTACAGCCAATCGAGATCGCTGTCGAAGGAGGCTCGGCCGGCGGTGTCCTGCAACACAGGAGAGGTCGTGGGCGTGGGGCGCGGCTTACCGGGGGACATAGCGCACCTCGTGCGGGCTGGTTCGCGTGCGGGCCTTAGCGAATCCAGCATCTGCTCTGGATTGGATGCATTTTCTCGCCCCCGGGGGCTTAAGCGGGTGCAGAAAATAGGACGGCCGTCAGGTTAGGACTTTGGTAATGGAGAACCGGGCCCGCGCGCTGGACGCCGGCGCTACGCCCGCGGCAGCGAACTCAGCAGCGACGAGGCGCGGCGAAACCAGGGGCGATCGCGGCGGCGCTGGAAGGCGGGCATGGTGCGGCGGCGGGCCAGCAGTCGTTCAGCGCAGGCGCGGGCCTCCTGGGCGCGTCCCTGGGAGGCGAGAAACTCCGCCTGGTACACCTCGGTCTCGCTCAGAGTGGAAGCCTGGGCGGCGCGCGCGAACCAGCTTTCCGCCTTGTCGGGCTGGCCGGTCTGCGCATAGGTATGGGCGAGCAGGCCGGCGGCGCGGTGGAAGTCATAGCCGGGATCTTTCGCCACCACGCGCTCCAGGTCGGGAAGAGCGGCGGCGTAGTCTCCCAATCCCAGGGATGCCAGGGCGCGGCGGTAAAACGGATCGGGCGAGTCGGTGCGCGCCGAGATCGAGTGGCTGAAACACTCGCGCGCCGCGGTGTACTTGCCGTCCTGAAGGTAAAGGTCGCCCAATTCCTCGTAGTTGCCGGGCGACGGATTCAGTTCGATCTCAGCGCGCAGCTCGCCGATACGGCTGCGGCGCGCGAAGAAGCGCGTGCCGCCCGACTCGCGCAGGTCGGGGAGAGCTTCCACCAGCAGGTACACGGTCGCGCCCAGACCGCCGCCAAAGATGATGATCAGCAGCCACCATCCGTCGGGGCGCCGCCGGATGAAATGCACGATGGCGGCGGCTTGCAGCACCAGTCCGAGCGGAAAGAAGTAGAAGAGCGAGAACATGCGAACCAGCGATTGTATATGGCGGAGACAGGAAGAGGATGCGGCTGCTACGGCACGAAACCAGTCTGTTACATTCACCGCATGGGTTGGCGCGCCATCTTCTTCGACGCCGGGAACACGCTGATCTTCCCCACGCCGGAATTGTTCCTGGCCCCGCTGCGACGGCGGAGCATTGGGGTCACACAGGAGCAGTTGTACGCCGCGGAACGCGAAGCCAAGCGGCTGCAGGACGAGGCGGCGACCCACGGCTCGGTGGACCACAGCT
The DNA here is from genome assembly GCA_035763305.1 of Terriglobales bacterium. Lineage (GTDB taxonomy): Bacteria > Acidobacteriota > Terriglobia > Terriglobales > Acidobacteriaceae > DASUBK01. Next base: position 8,515 of record DASUBK010000195.1, read on the forward strand.
TCTGGAACCACTTCTATTCCCACCTGCTGGGGGAATTGGGGATCCAGGATGGGGAACTGCAAGCGGAACTCATCGCCGCGGCGCGCGATTCGCATAGCTGGATGGCCCTGCAGCCCGGCACCCGGGAGACGCTCCTGCGGCTCAAGCAACGCTTTCGCCTGGGCGTCATCAGCAATGCCGACGGCCGCATCGCTCAGTTGTTCGCCAAGCTCGGTCTCGCCGACTGTTTCGACTCCATCACCGATTCCGGCTTAGTCGGACACGAGAAGCCGGATGGCCGCATCTTTGCGGCAGCGATGCAGTCGCTGGGCGCGCAAGCGGGCGAGAGCGTCTATGTCGGCGACATTTATTCCGTGGACTACACGGGCGCTTCGGCGGCGGGGATGACTGCCGTGTTGTTCGATCGCGCCGGCGCCTATCGCGATTCCGGGCTGCCGCGGGTCGCGAGCCTCGGCGAGCTGGAGCAGTGGCTGAACCGCGGCCGCTAGGCGGCGAATGGCGCGGGGTACAATCGAGAATCATTCACCGATCATCGTTGGTGGAGCATGGTGAGCGACAAAGTGCTGGCTGCGGAAGTGGACGGCAGTACGCTGGCGGCGGCGATCGTCGACCGCGATGGCGCCATCCTGGCTCGCGCCGCGGAGACCGTCGAGCAAGCGGCACTGCCGAAAATCGTCGCGCAACTCGGCCGGGTGGCGCGGCAACTCGCGAAAAAGTCCGCATTCCGCGCGGCCGCGATCGCGGTGAACGGTGCCGTCAGTCGTGACGGGATGATTCCCGCCCCTGCCAATGGGCAAAGCTTTCCAATAGGTGAAAAGCTACGCCAGGAGCTGCGTCTTCCCGTAACCGTGACCAGCGACCGCGTCGCCGCGGTCACGGGCGAGTCCTGGAAAGGCGCCGCCGACGATAAGGATACGGTCGTGTTCGTGGTCGGCGAAACCATTCGCGCCGGGGTCCGCATCGGCGGCCGGATGCTCGAGGGAGCGCACGGACTCGCCGGGGCGGCGGGATGGATGGCAGTCTCGGAAGCAGACGGCTTCGAGGTGCGCAAGTTCGGCGGGCTGGAGGCCTTCGCATCCGCACCCGGCATCGTGCGCGCTGCCAGGAACGCGATCGAGGCCGGATTCGGCGGATCGCTCGCCGAGTACGATCCCAACCTGTTTACGGCGGAAGACATCGCCGAATTGGCGCGGCGCGGCGACGTCACCGCGCGCCAGATTTATCGCCGCGCGGGAAAGCAACTGGGCCTGGCAGTCGCGAACCTGGTGAGCCTCTTCGATCCGGAGTTCCTTATCGTCGCGGGGAGCATGACCGCGGCCTCCGACCTGTTCTGGCCCGACCTGCTGGAAATCGCCACCTTGCGCTCCCGGCCCGATAGCGCGCGCACAGTAAGAATCTGTCTCAGCGAATTGCGGGGCGATGCGGTGCTGCTGGGCGCCGCCAAGGCAGCGTGGGGCGCCATGCCCGCAAAAGCTGCGAGTCGCAAATCGCCGCCAAGGAAGAGCCGGGCCGCATCGCGATGAGCGCTCCTTCCTCGAACCGGGCGCTGTTTGCCGCCGCCTGCGCCGGCATGTCGCTGTTCGGCGTCACCCTGGTGATCCCCGGTTTGCTCTTCGGCCTGGCCAGCGTGCGCCTGCGGCTCGAGATCAGCGACGCGGTACGCCAGGGGAATCTGCAGTCGGCGATCATGGTAGGCGTGTTCGCGGCAACTGTTTTCATTGGGCCGCTGATTGACCGCTACGGGACCAAGATCGTGCTGGCGGCCGGCGCCGCGATGCTGGCCTGCGGCTTCACCGGCCTGTCGCTGGTGCGCGGCTACGAGGCCGGATGCGCAACCGCCTTCGGCGCCGGCCTGGGCGCCGGTGCAGTGAACATGGCCACCAACGTCGTGGTCTCAACCATCTATCCTCGGGACCGCGGCGCCAAGCTCAACGTGCTGGGCGTGTTTTTCGGGGTCGGCGCGCTGTCGCTGCCGCTGTTGTCGGCTGCGAACGCCTGGTTCACCGCCGAGCGCCTACTCGGGCTGGCGGCGGCTTTCGCCGCACTGGTGGCCGTCGTGTCCGCGATGCTGGAGTTTCCCCGCCAGGCCGAGCGCGGCGCCAGTTTTCGCGAAATGCTCGGCGTCGCCCGCTATCCCGCGGTTTTGCTCTTCGCCTTTCTGCTGTTTTTCGAATCCAGCAACGAAATGGCTCTGATTGGCTGGACGACGACGTGGGCAACCGCGGCCGGCAGCAGCGTGCGCTCCGCCGCGCTGATGTTGGCGACCTTCCAGGTCGGCATGATGCTGGGTCGCATCTTCGCCGCTGCAATCTTGCGCGTTGTCACGAAGGTGCAACTTGTGTTCGCCTGCGCCGCCGGCTCGGTCGTGGCCAGCGCTCTGCTGTTGGCCGGCCGGACGGTTTCGGCGACCTGGGTCGCGGTGGCGCTGCTCGGCTTGTGTTTCTCGCCCATCTATCAAACGGTGTTGGCGCTGGCCGGCGACCGCTATCAACGCTTCGCCGGAACTGCTTTCGGCTTGCTGGTTTCCATCGCGCTGATCGGCAGTTTTACCTCGCCGCTGGTAATCGGCCGGATCGCGCAATTCGCCGGCGTGCGCACCGCCGCGCTGGTGCCGCTGGTTGGGGCAGCCGCCGTGTGCGTGCTGATTGCCCGGATCGCCGGCGGCACGGGCGCGTCCGCCGCCGCCGGCGCACGCCAGTAGCGTGTGGCAGGGTCCGTGTGGCACGGGTGCGTGTGGCACGGGTCTCCGACCCGTGACCTCACTCGCACGGCAACCCGCCCTTCCTGCACGCGCATCCCGGCTGAGAGAGGTTTCTATGGATTTTCTGGACCGCGTGCTCGATTCCAGCCGGCGTTTTCCCAAATTGGTCGATCCCCGAACTCACGCCGCCCTGGACTACCTGACCATCAGCGCCTTTTTCGTCATGGCCGGGGCTTTCTGGGGCCGTAACAAGCGCGCCGCCGCCACCGCCCTGGTCAACGGCGGGATGGTGCTGGGGGTGTCGCTGCTGACCGATTACGACGGCGACGGCAAGCGGCCGATCAGCCTGCGCACGCATGGAAAGCTGGATCTGGGGCAGATGCTCACAGCCGCCGGCATGCCTTCGCTGCTTGGCTTCGGCAGCGAGTCCGCGGCTCTGCCGTTCCGCCTGCAGGCGATGAACGAAGCCCTGGTGGTCGGCATCACCGATTGGGACCGCCGCGGCACAGCCGAAAACCGCGTCGCCGCCTAGCAGCACCTCGGTGTCGTGCTGCCGCGGATGCGCGCCGCCGTTTCGCATTGACCGGCGCGCGAACTGTTGTATATATGGCAGCAGATGCTCCTTGCCTGCGCCATTCTGGCCGCCGCTGTGGCGGCGGTCGCTTATTCGGCCAACCTGCGCCTGCGGCGCCGGACGCCGGAACAGCGTCGAATTCAGCGGCGCTACACGCGTATTCCCATGTCGTTGCCGGTGGACATCGCGCCGCCGGACGGCACCACGGTCCGCAGCACCGCCCAGAACATCAGCGTGGATGGCATGTTGCTGACCAAGGCGGCATCGTCGCTGCGCGTGGCCGAACCGGTGCAACTGTCGTTCGTCCTGCCGCGCGATCCCGCGCACCTCGCCTTCGTCCTCCCCCAAGACATGCCGGTGGACATCCCCGCCGTGGTGTGGCGTCACCAGGGGCACGATGCAGTGGTGCGCTTCGATCCCACGCATCCCCAGCGCAAGACCATCCAGCACTGGGTCGCGCACGCCGAGCGCAGCCTGAAGCAGGCGGAGGCGGAGACGTCTCCTACTGGGGTTTGAGCGGAATTCGAGTGCCTCAGTAATTCCGTGCGGCAGAATTTCAGTACCTCGGCGCTAGAGGTATTTGTGTTAGCCAAGGGGCCGCTGGCAGCGAGATACTGACGCACTGAAATACTGAAGTACTCATTTCACAAATGTCAGCCCGTGCGGCACCAGGTTCGGAAAGACGTAGGCGTAGAGTGTCACGATGACCCCGACAATCGACGCCAGCGCCACCGAGTGCCACACCACGTAGCGCAGAATCGCGCCTTCATTTCCCACCTGATTGGTGGCCGCGGTAGCGACCACGATGGATTGCGCGTCCACCATCTTGCCCATCACCCCGCCGGCGCTGTTGGCGGCGCACATCAGGATGGGATCCAGCTTCAACTGCTCAGCCGTGATGCGCTGCAGTCCGCCGAAGAGGGCATTGGACGAAGTGTCGCTGCCGGTCAGCGCCACGCCAAGCCACCCCAGGAAGGTGCCGAAGAACGGAAACAGCGCGCCGGTGCGGGTGAAGGCCAGCGCCAGCACCGCGTCCATGCCGGCGTAGCGCGTGATGTAGCCCAGCGCCAGCATGGTCGAGATGGCAGCCACGGCGTAGCGCATCCGCTTTAACGTTCGCCAGAACAGCACGGCCAGTTGCCGCGGTCCCAACCCAAGCAGCACGCCGGAGATCACCGCCGCCAGGAAGCATCCGGTGCCGGTGGCGGAGAGCCAGTTGAAGTCGAACTTGGCGGCCTCCGGAGCGGCGTGCATCACCACCGGCGGGGCGCGGCGGACGGCGAGATGCAGCAGCGGGACATCCCATCCGCCGCGGGATACTGCCGGGGTGGTGCGGTTCAGCAGCGCCTTGACCGGCGGCATGCCCCACAACAGCACCATGACCGACAGCACCACGAACGGCATCCAGGCACGCGCCACCTCCGCCAGTGACCGGTGTACCGGTTCGATGTGACGCTGCGTCGCCGCGGCCGCCGCAGCGGGAGAGTCGCCGGTCCGTACCGCGGCAGCGGGCGCGATTTCCCGGGCGGCGTCCTCGGGAAAGCGCCAGATGCGACGCGGTTTCCAGAAGCGCAGGAAGACCACGGTCGCCAGCAGGGAAACCGCGCCCGCGGCGATGTCCACCAGGTTGCTGTCCACGAAGTTGGACCAGAGGAATTGGGTGGTGGCGAAGGACCCTCCCACCACCAGGATCGCGGGCAGGACTTCGAAGGTCTCCGCCCAGCCCACCATCGCCCGCACCAGCCAGAAGGGAACGATGATGGCTGTAATGGGGAGAATGCGACCCAGCATGGCGTTCAAATCCGATTCCGGGAGGCCGCTGACGGCGGTCAGCACGTGCAGCGGAATGCCGATGCCGCCCCATGCCACGGGTGCGGTGTTGGCGATCAGGTTCAGCACCGCCGCGTGAAACGGCCGAAAGCCCAACCCGATCATGAAGGCGCCGGCGATGGCCACGGGCGCCCCGAATCCCGCCGCGCCCTCCATCAGCGCGCCGAAACAGAAGGCCACCAGCAGCAGTTGCAGGCGGCGGTCGGGGGTAATGGCCGCCACCGACTCTTTCATGATCTCGAACTGCCCGGTGTGGACGGAAATCTCGTACAGATAGACCGCCGACACCACGATCCAGGCGATCTTCAGCAGGCCGTAGGCGATGCCGTAGCCCAGGCTGGCGGTGGCAAGCTGCCAGGGCATGCGAAAGGCGACGACCGCAACCAGCAGCGCGGTCAGCATGCCTGCGGTGGCGGCTATGTGCGGCATGGTGCGCCGGATCAGCAGGGTCAGCACCAGGGCGATCGGCAGCAGCGCGATCAGGGTGGAGAGCCACCACTGGCCGACGGGGTCGTAAACCTGGGTCCAGGTCATGCGCGTCCGCGCATCCTCTCAGGTTTTCCGGCGGGAAGCAAAAAAGAACTGCGACGGCTGGGAGAGGCCTACTGCTCCTGCGCGTGGGTGCCGGAAGCGGCGGCAGCCTTGGCGTGATTGTGCAGGCCGGCGTCGAGTTCGTGCTGGGTCACGCGGCAGCGGCACTCGTAGCAGATCACGACTCCCGGCTGGGGCGTGCGGCTCATGTGCAGCAGCGTGGCCGGTTCGTCCTCCAGCCAGAACAGCAGGCTCCGGCGCAGGGCGCGCAAAACGCGATTCAGGGTATCCCGCAGCGGAGACGAGACGGCGGTGGAAGAGATCGGCTGGAATTGGCTCATGGAAATTCAGGGTGCGCGGGACCTCGGGCAGGGCCGCGCTGCAACACCTACTCAGGCGGATATATCACATTTGCGGTCTCGTGGCGAGAGAATCGCAGCCGGCCGCTTCTTCGATTCCGGGTGGGGCCGACGTCAGAAGCCCGAGTTGCGCAACCGCACCAGCGGGTCGACCCGCAGGGCGGGACGGCGGAACAGGGCTCGCGCCACCCAGAATCCGATCGCGATGTAGAGTGCACGCATCATGAGAGTGGTCGGGCGCGGCGCAACTCCCCCCGGGTTGCGCCGTGCCCTTGTGGCCCGTTTGCTGGGGATCGGTGACCCCACGCGCCGCAGAGTACGTCCGCAGTTCGCGGGGGTAAAGATGGCCGCCGTAACCAGCGGCGATTACCGAAGTGTGAGCGGGGGAAACGCGGCTGAAGGCGGGAGTGATCAACGGGTTACACCGGGCGGCGGGTCTCACATCTGCCTGTGATATGGGTCACAGCACGGAATTCGTTGCGGGCGGACACTGCTACGTGACATAGGTCACAAAGGCGCCGATCATCCACTTGCGTTCCCGGACTTTGTGGCGGCTGTCGTCGGTTCTCCGTCGGCCCTGCGCAAAGACGTATGTCACAGGGGGTTGTGCTGTGCTATCTCCGTACGGTTTGGACATCATCGAAAGCTGTTTTACCTGCAAGCTGAGGGCCGACCGCATCTTCTGTGACTTGCCGACCTCGGCGCTGCAAGCCTTCGAAGGCATCAAGTACGCCAGCGCCTATCCCAAGGGCGCGGTGCTCTTTGTCGAAGGCCAGGCGCCGCGCGGAATTTTTGTGCTGTGCAAGGGCAGGGTGAAACTTTCCATCTGCTCCACCGACGGCAAGACGCTCATCCTCAAGATTGCCGAGCCCGGCGAGGTCCTTGGCCTCAGCGCTACCGTCTCCGGCAAGGCGTACGAGTTGACCGCCGAAACCATCGATCCCTGCCAGGTCAACTTCGTCAAGCGTGAGGACTTCCTCCGTTTCCTGCACGAGCACAGCGACGCCTGCTTCCGCGTGGCCGAGCAGCTCAGCGACAAGTACAACACCGCGTGCCACGAGATCCGCGCGCTGGGCCTGTCGCATTCGGCGGCGGAAAAACTGGCCAAGCTGCTGCTGGAGTGGAGCTCGCGCAACGGCGAAGCCGCCAAGACGGAGCCGCGCGTGAAGCTGGCGCTCACCCACGAGGAGATCGCGCAGATGATCGGGACCTCGCGGGAGACCGTCACCCGGCTGTTCGCGGAATTGAAGAAACGCCAGATCGTGAACGCCAAGGGTTCCACTCTGGTCATCCGCAACAAGGCCGCCCTGAAGGCGCTGGCCAGCAACTAAAAGGCAGGAAAATCGCGCCTGCGGCGGATCCGCTTCCGCCGCCGGCGCTTTTTCTTTGCGCGTGGTGTTCAAGGGTCACGGTGACGGGTGACTGTAGTCACTGCCCGCGCGCCGCCAGCCACGGTATTCCAGCAGCATGGACAGCGCGACGCAACCCAGTTGCTTCAACTGTGAGCTGCGGCCCGACCGCGTGTTTTGCGATCTCCCCGCGGAAGCGCTGCAGGCTTTCGATACCGTCAAGACCGTGACCACGGTCCCGCGCGGCACCACCCTCTTTCACGAAGGACGCCCGGCCAAGGGCATCTTCGTGCTCTGCGAGGGCCGCGCCAAGCTCTCCGTCTGCTCGGATACCGGCAAGCGGCTGATGCTGCGCATCGCCGGCCCCGGCGAGGTGCTGGGGCTCAGCGCCAGCATGAGCGGCTGCCCCTACGAGGTCACCGCCGAGATGCTGGACTCCTCGCAAGTGGTCTTCGTCAAGCGCCGCGAGCTGCTGCGCTTCCTGCGTGCCCACCGGGTGGCCTGCCTGCAGGTGGTCCACCTGCTGAGCCAGGACCTGCACAGCGCCTACGACCGGGTGCGCTCCCTCGGCCTGGGGCGCAACCGATTCGCCCACACGCTGCACGCCCGCTCCTAGCTTTTCCTTGTACGGCAGCCGCCCGCGCTGCTGCCGGTCTTAAAACATCGCACTGCGATATTTGGAACTGGCCGGGCATCGGTGATGGGGCTCACCGGCCGCCGTGAGCGCACGCCGCCCGGTGATATGAGTCACCCGCCCCGGTGCTTTGTCTCACTGCCCCTCGGTACCTCGATCTGCGAAATGTAGATGTTGCCGGAGGGCCTGCAATGCGATTCGGATCGCTGATTCTGGTCGGCGCGCTGCTGGGCGGATTCGCCGCCGCCAAGAACCCGCCCAAGATGACGGACGCGGAGTGCCTGGCGTGCCATGCCGATGCCGGGCTCAGCAAGGAAGTGAACGGCAAGCAGGTCAGCCTGGACGTGCATCAGGACAAGTTCAAGGCGTCGGCCCACGGCGTATTCGGCTGCACCGATTGCCACACCGACGTCAGGGCCTTCCCCCACGATCCCGCGCCCAAGAAACCGGATTGCGCCACCTGCCACGCGGATGAGGCCGCCGCCTACGGCCGCGGCTTCCATGCCAAGGCGATCAAGAACGGCGATACCAAGGCCGCCACCTGCCTCGACTGCCACGGCGGCGTGCACGAACTGCTACCCGCCGCCGACCCCAATTCGCGCGTCAGTCATCTCAACATTCCCGCCACCTGCGGCTCCTGCCACGGGCAGAAGTTCGTCATGGAGAGCAGCGGTCACAGCGCCCAGCCCTTCCTGCTCTATGAGCAGAGTGTCCACGGCAAAAACGTCGCCGGCGGCAACGCCAAGGCCGCCGTCTGCACCGATTGCCACGGGACGCACGAGATCCTCAGCGCCAACAACCCCAAGTCCCCGATTTTCAAATTCAATGTGCCGAACACCTGTGGCCAATGTCACAGCGACGTGAGACAGGAGTTCACGGCCAGCATTCACGGCCAGGCGGTGAGCCGCGGCAACTGGCAGGCGCCGGTGTGCACCGATTGCCACGGCATCCATTCCATCAAGGCCCCGACCGATCCCAGCAGTTCGGTGGCGGCGCAGGCGCTGGCCAAGACCACCTGCGCCCGCTGCCACGAGGGAGAGCGCCTGGCCTCCGAGTTCGGCGCTCCCAGCCACCGCGCCAGCACCTACCTGGCCAGCTACCACGGCCTGGCCTCGAAGCTTGGCTCCACGGTGGTGGCCAACTGCGCCAGCTGCCACGGCGTGCACAACATCCTGCCCTCGACCGATCCGCGCTCCACCATCAACCGCGCCAACCTGGCCAAGACCTGCGGCGCCTGCCATCCCGGAGCCACCGACAGGTTCATCCAGGGCAAGGTCCATATCGACGCGCCGCTCTCGGCCGATATCGGCAGCGTCGCCGTGCGCTGGATCCGCCGTTTTTACGTGGGCATGATTGGGCTGACCATCGGCGGCATGCTGCTGCACAATTTCATCATCTGGCGGCGCAAAGCCATCGCGCGGCGCCAGCAGCACCGCCGCATCGTCCGCCGCATGAGCCCCAACCAGCGCTGGCAGCACCTTACCCTGCTGCTCAGCTTCTTCATCCTGGTGATTACCGGCTTCGCGCTGAAATTCCCCGACTCCTGGTTCGCCTCGCTGCTCGGAATGTCCGAGACCTTCCGCGGCGTGCTGCACCGCATTGCCGGGTCGGTACTGATCGCGCTGGGCGTCTATCACCTGGGATACATCATCAGCAGCCGCGACGGCCGCAAGCTGTTCCTCGGCATGATGCCCGAGCCGAGCGATGCCACCGACCTGCTGGGCACCATGCGCTATTACCTCGGCCTGGGCGGAAATCGCCCGCAGTACGGCCGCTTCAACTACGCCGAGAAAGCGGAGTACCTGGCGCTGGTGTGGGGCACCATCGTGATGGCCTCCACCGGGCTGGCACTCTGGTTCAAGGTGTTGGTCGGCGACCTGCTGCCGCGCTGGTGGCTCGACATCGCCACCGCCATCCACTTCTACGAGGCCGTTCTGGCGACGCTCGCCATCGTCGTCTGGCACTTCTACCAGGTGTTCCTCGATCCCGACGTGTACCCGATGAACTGGGCGTGGTACGACGGCATGGTCGACGTCGAGCACTACTCGGAAGAGCACGGGCTGGATGGGGAAACGATTCGTGCGGCGATCGGCGACGGCGAAGCTCCGGAGGCGGAGCCCGGCACGACTGCGCCGGCGGCGGAAGGAGCGGCGGAATCGCCGGCCTCCGAGGGTGAACCGGTCGGGGCCGAGCGCCGGGAATGAGCGGCAGTTGCCGCGCCCGCGGCAGCGATTTACCATCCCCGAGTCGCCGTATGGTCCTGCACGGCCGCGTCCGGGTGCGGCGCGTGCGCCTCGCACTAGCGGCTTGTGACCGAAATCACAGAAGCCGGTGAGTTCCTTTCCGTACCTTGAGAGCGGGCCACTCGCGCCCAGGAGAGCATCGGATGCCTGAGGATCCACGCGACAACGAGAACAGCGGCCTGCCCACCAACGGCCTGTTCCGCAACGCGATTTCCATGATTGGCGCGGCGCTGGCCGTCGTCGCCGCCGCCAACATCATCTTCCTCATCTTCATCGACTTCATCTCGGCCCGGCCCAGCCCCTACATCGGCATTTTCGCCTACATGGTGATGCCGGCGTTTCTGGTGCTCGGATTGCTGCTGATTCCGGTCGGCATGCTGGTCGAGCGCGCCCGCCGGCATCGCCGCGCGCCCGGCGACGTGCCGCGCTACCCGCGCATCGATCTCAACAACGCCGCGCAGCGCAGCACCTTCGCCTTCTTCGTCACCTTCGCGGCCATCTTCATTGCCCTCAGCGCGGCCGGCAGCTACCGTGCGTACGAGTTCACCGACTCGGTCGAGTTCTGCGGGCAGCTCTGCCACACCGTCATGAACCCGGAGTTCACCGCCTACAAACAGTCGCCGCACGCGCGCGTGGCCTGCGTCGATTGCCACGTGGGACCGGGCGCCGGCTGGTACGTCCGCTCCAAGCTGTCGGGCGCCTACCAGGTGTACGCGGTGGTCTTTCACAAGTATCCCAAGCCGATACCCACCCCGGTGGCCAACCTGCGCCCCGCGCCGGAGACCTGCGAACAGTGCCACTGGCCGCGCAAGTTCTACGGCGCGCAGCTGAAGGTCTTCTACCACTTCGGCAGCGACGAGAAAAACACGCCACGCCAGATCCGCATGCTGATCAATACCGGCGGCGGCGACCCCGACACCGGGCTGCCCTCCGGCATCCACTGGCACATGAACATCGGCAACGAGATCACCTACATCGCCACCGATCCGCAGCGACAGACGATCCCCTGGGTGCAGGTGCGAGACCTGCAGGGACGCGTTACCGTGTACCAGTCCAAGGACACGCCGCTGAAACCGGAGGAGGTGGCGAAGGACGCCAAGCGCCGCATGGATTGCGTGGACTGCCACAACCGGCCGACGCACATCTACACGCCGCCGGACCGCTCGGTCGACGACGCGCTGCTGGCGCATCGCATCGATCCTTCGCTGCCCTTCGTGAAACAGCAGGCCGTGGCCGCGC
>DASUBK010000196.1:0-2388 GCA_035763305.1 Terriglobales bacterium
TCGTGGAGTTCGCCAACCACCTGCAGGAGACCGGGCGCGACAAGGTGGCCGCCGTGATCGAAGCCGCCGGCACGCGCTTGCGCCCGATCCTGATGACCACGGCCGCGACGGTGGTCGGGCACTTCCCGCTGATTCTCGCCACCGGCCCGGGCGCCGGAGCGAGGAACAGCATCGGCATCATGCTGGTGACGGGAATGATCATCGGCTCGGCGTTCACCTTGTTCATCGTTCCCTCCATCTATGTCGTGCTGGCGCGCACGCACCGGGCGGAAACGTGGGAGGGAGAAATCGCGGGTGACAACGTGGAGGAGTTCCCGATGCAGCCGGTGCTCTATCCGGCGGCGGGACAGGAGGTGCGGCAATGAAGCGGGCGTTGGTTGTTGTCATGCTGGCGTGCGGCGTGCTCGCCGGCTGCACCATGGGCCCGAACTATCACCGGCCCCAAGAGACGGTTCCTACCGTGTTTCGCGGGGCGGAGGCGAGCGCCGACGCGGCTTCGCTGGCGGATGAGAAGTGGTTCCAGGTGTTCCAGGACGCGCAGTTGCAGGGGCTGATCCGCACCGCACTGCAGCACAACTACGACGTGCGCGAGGCGGCGGCAAGGGTCGAAGCGGCGCGGGCGAACCTCGGCATCACGCGCGCCGACCAGTATCCGACCATTGCCGGTTCGGCGAGCATCACCAAGCAGCGATTCTCCAGCGGCGGCGCGTATCCGATTCCCGCCGGATTTCCCCAGGAGAGGACGTTCGGAACGGTTGCGGGGAACCTGCTTTCGTACGAAGTGGACTTGTGGGGCCGGCTGCGGCGCGCGACCGAAGCCTCGCGGGCGAGCCTGCTGGCGACGGAAGAGGACCAGAAGGTGGTGGCGATGTCGCTGGTCAGCGACCTGAGCAGCGCGTATTTCAACCTGCTGGAACTCGACCAGGAGCTGGAGATCGCCAAGCGGACGCTGGCGACGCGCGAGGATTCACTGCGCCTGATTCAGACGCGCCAGAGCCACGGGCTGGCCACCAATCTGGACGTGCGCCAGGCGGAACAACTGGTGCAGACGGCGTCCACGGTCATTCCATCGATCGAGGAGCGAATTACGCAGACGGAAAATCAGATCAGCTTGCTCATGGGCGCAAATCCGGCGCCGGTGACGCGGCAGCTTACGCTGAGCCAGCAAGAGATGCCGCCAGCGGTGCCGGCCGGCCTGCCGTCGTCGCTGCTGGACCGGCGTCCGGACATTCGCGAGGCGGAGCAGAACCTGGTGGCGGCGAATGCGATCATCGGCGTGGCGCGCGCCGCGTACTTCCCGCAGCTGAGCCTCACGGGCCTGTTCGGATTTCAGAGCAACCAGTTGTCGAGCCTGTTTACCGGCGCGACCAAGACGTGGCAGTTCGTTCCCCAGGCGACGCAGCCCATCTTCACCGGCGGACGCCTGAAGTCGAACGTGCGACTGGCGGAAGCGGACCGCAAGATCGCACTGGTGCGCTACGAGAGGACGATCCAGACGGCGTTCCGCGAAGTGTCCGACTCGCTGGTCGCGTACCAGAAGGCGCGCGAGATTCGCAGCCGGCAGGAGGCGCTGGTGGCGACGCTGCAGGACCGGTCGCGCCTGTCGTACGTGCGCTATCGCGGAGGCGTAGACACGCTGCTGAGCGCGCTGGACGCGGACCGCGACCTGTTTGCCGGAGAAATCCAGTTGGCGCAGGCGCGCCGGGATGAACTGGTCAGCGTGGTGAAGCTGTATCGCGCGCTGGGCGGCGGCTGGCAGCAGTAGAGGAGGAGTTGTGAGGCTCGTGGTTCTGGGCGCGACCGGCGGCACCGGGCTGGAGATCGTGCGGCAGGCAATCGCGCGCGGGCATGCTGTGACCGCGCTGGCGCGCTCGCCGGAGAAGCTGCAGTCGTTCGAAGGCTGGATCTCGGTGCAACGCGGGGACCTGCTGGACAGCGTTACCCTGGAACGCGTGATGCGCAAGCACGATGCGGTGATTTCGGCGTTCGGGCCGCGGGTCCCCGTGGCTCGCTCGGAAGCGCACCTGCTGGAGCAGTTCGCGGTTGCGGTGACGACAGCGATGCGGCGCGCCGAGGTTCGGCGCGTCGTCGTCGAGTCTGTGGCTTTCCTGTTTAAAGATTCCGTGATGCCGCCGGCGTACCTGCTGGGCCGGCTGTTGTTTCCGATCACGGTGGCGGACGCTTGGGCGATGGAGCGGGTATTTGGCGAGAGTGGGCTCGATTGGACGATTGTCCGGCCCCCGGAACTGACGAACGGCGCGTACACGGGAAAGTACAGGGTGCGGGAGGCACATCTGCCGCGATTCGGCTTCAAGGTTTCGCGCGCCGACGTCGCCGATTTCATGATCAGGACAGCCGAGAACCAGGCATCCACCGGAAAAGTTTTTG
>DASUBK010000197.1:0-2242 GCA_035763305.1 Terriglobales bacterium
CCAGATCCATGCCGTGCCCCACTCCGACATCCACAGGCTGCCGAGAAACAGGAAAGCGACAAACGCGACCGGTCGCGTCAGCAAACCGATAATAAGAAGGATGCCGAGCGAGATCTCCGTCAGGCCCTGCATCGGGGCGGCGATCGCGGCGTGGCTCGCGGCCAGCGCCATCACCGACTTCCACGCCGCCGGCGCATGTCCCTGCTTCAGGTAGAAGTCGATCAACTGCGCGTATCCCGCCGGCCGGTACAGCCCTTTCCCCAGGTTCTCAAAGAAGACGGAGACGAACATCGCCCCCATGGTCACGCGAATCACCGTCAAGCCGCACGCCGCGCGCGACCGGCCGCCGAGACTGACGGGCGCACTTCGTGCCTCACCTACGCTCGGCATCCTCCACCCCCTGCGCAACCAAAGCGGTCCGGCTGAGGGCGCAATCTTAAACTGTCTTTTCCCTCTGCGCCACCGATGTCGCGTAGGGTGTCAATGAACACAAAAGGGCAGCCGCAGCTGCCCTTGGTTCCCAATCACTTTGTCAGTCGCTGGTGCGCAACAGGTTGGCTGGGGTGGGAGATGGGAATCGAACCCACAACGTCCGGAGCCACAGTCCGGTGCTCTGCCAGTTGAGCTACTCCCACCGCAAACTTCGATTATAGCAGTTCACGCCCGCCGGTTCTGACGGTACAATCCCCCCGCCATTGGGGGGGAAGAACATGATGCGTGCGTCGCTGTGGCTGCGGGTGCTGGCCATTCTCTTAATCGTGGGCTGCGGTTGCGCGGTCCTCGCGCAGGAAGACGAAAGCGAAAACGGCAAGCCCGAGGCGAAGGCGAAGGAACTGCCGCTGAAGGCGACCGATAAGGTCGAGTTCAACACCGACGAAGGCACGTGGATGTCGCTGGACATGTCGCCCGACGGCAAGACCATCGTCTTCGACCTGCTGGGCGACATCTACACCATTCCCGCGAGCGGCGGGGCGGCGACACGCATTATCGGCGGTATCTCCTTCGAGAGCCAGCCCAAGTTCTCGCCCGACGGCAAGAGCCTGGCCTTCCTCAGCGACCGCGGCGGCGCCGAAGCGCTGTGGCTCGCCAACGCCGACGGCAGCAACCCGCACCCGCTGACCAAGGACCGCAACCAGGGCTTCCTCTCGCCCTCCTGGACCCCCGACGGCAAGTGGATCCTTGTATCGCGCCACGATCCATCGGCGCGCGAGTACTCCCTGTGGATGTACGACAAGGACGGCGGCACCGGCATCCGCCTGGGCGGCCCGGCGCCGCACCAGCCCGAAGAAGAGGAAGACGAGACCGGCCCGCGCCGCCGCGGCCCGAACCGTTACGGCCCGGTCGCCTCGCCCGACGGCAAGTTCATCTACTTCGCGCAGCGCACCGGCCTGTTCAGCTACAACGTGCAGTTCCCGCTGTGGCAGATTCACCGCTTCGACCGCCGCACCTCCGAAGTGTCCACGCTGACCGAGGCGCAGGGCAGCGCCATGCGGCCCATCCTCTCGCCCGACGGCAAGTTTCTCGTCTACGCCACGCGCTACGAGACCGGCACCGCGCTCAAGGTGCGCGACCTGGAGACCGGCGAGGAGCGCTGGCTGCTGCATCCCGTCACCCGCGACGACCAGGAGTCGGTCGCCTCGCGCGACCTGATGCCCGGCTACACCTTCACCCCCGACGGCAAAAACATCCTGATGACGCTCAACGGCAAGATCGCGCTGGTGGATTTCCAGAGCGGCAAGCCGAGCTTCATCCCGTTCACCGCCAACGTGCAGGCGGAAATCGCGCCGCGCCTGCACTTCGAATACAAGGTGGACGATTCGCCCACGCTCAAGGCGCGCCTGATCCGCTGGCCGGCGCTTTCGCCCGACGGCAAGCGCGTGGCCTTCAGCGCGCTCAACAAGCTGTGGATCATGGACCTGCCCGACGGCAAGCCGCATCGCGTAACGCAAAGCTCCGAGGGCGAATTCATGCCCGCCTGGTCGCCGGACGGGAAATCCATCGCCTACGTGACCTGGTCGGCGGCGGGCGGCAACATTCAGCGCGTCTCCGCCGAGGGCGGCGAGCCGCAAACGCTGACCAGGCGCAGCGCCTACTACTCCGAGCCCGCCTTCTCGCCCGACGGCAGGAAGATCGTCTTCATCACCGGGCGGCGTGACGAGCAGCTCTACGCCGACCTGCACATGCTGGAGCAGCACACGGAAGAGGCCGACGTTCCCGACGACGCCATGCTGGAGCGCGCCGC
>DASUBK010000198.1:0-10980 GCA_035763305.1 Terriglobales bacterium
TCCGCCACCTCGGGATTGTCGCGCGCGATGGCCGAACTGGTGACCACCACCTCGGCCCCGGCGACATTCTCCGCCCGATGCCCCTCGAATGTGGTCGCGCCCAGCGATGCGAGCCGCTGCGTCACCGCCGAAGCTTTCAGATCGGAGCCGGAAACCTTGTAGCCGAGGTTCAGCAGCACCTCGGCGATGCCACTCATCCCGATGCCCCCGATGCCGACGAAATGGATCTTCTGAATCTTGGCAAACATGCAAGTAGTAGCTAGGAATTAGTAGTTAGGAGTTAGTTAGCAGAGAAAGGCAAGGCATGCGTAACGATACCAGCGTTAGGCCAGCCATCGCTAACTACTAACTCCTAACTCCTAACTACTAACTCCTGACTCTTCACTCCCGCCACCCGCGCCGCGATGCGCGCGATTTCCTGCGCCGCGTGCGGATGGGCCAGCTTGCGTGCCTCCGCCCCCATGGCGGCCAGCCGCGCACGGTCGGCGAACATCTGCAAAACGGTTTCGCCCAAACGCTCCGGCGTCAACTCGCTCTCCGGCAACAGCATGGCGGCGCCGACCTTCGCCAGCGCCTCGGCATTGCGCCGCTGGTGATCGTCGGCCGCCCGCGGAAACGGAACGAAGATCGCCGGCTTCCCTGCCGCCGCCACCTCCGCCACCGTGCTCGCTCCCGAGCGGCAGATCAGCAGGTCGGCGCGCGCGAAGGCCTCGGGCATGCGGTCGATGAACGGCATCACCTCGGCGGACAGGCGCGTTCGCAGGTACCCCGCCTGTGCTTCCTTGTAATCGCGCTCCCCGGTCTGGTGAATGATATGCAAATCCGGCAACCGCTCTTGCAGTATGCCGAGCGCTCCAATCAGCGCCTGGTTCAGGGGGTGCGCTCCCTGGCTTCCCCCGAACAGCAGCAGCGTGGGCCGGTCAATCGCGCGCCGCGCGGCCATCTCAAAGAACGCCCGCCGCACCGGCACGCCGGTCACCGTGCAGCGCTGGAAATTCCGGCAGGTCTGCTCGAACTGCACCACCGCCGCCGACACCATCGGCGCCACCACGCGATTGGCGAAGCCGGGAATCAGGTTGGGCTCAAAGGCGACGGTGGGAATACTCGCGAACACCGCCGCCAGCATCGCCGGCCCCGACGCGTATCCTCCCACGCCGATGACAACATCCGGCCGGAACTCGCGCAGCAGGCGCGAGGACGTCACGATCGCCCGCGGCAGCGCCCCTACGGTCTTCAACCGCGTCGCCAGCGCCACCTGATTCAGCGCCCCGACTTCGATCAGCCGCAGCGGGAACCCGGCTGCGGGAACCAGGCGGTTCTCAATGCCCCGCGCCGTGCCGATGAACAGCACCTCGGCGTGATAGTGGTCGCGCAACTCGGCCGCAATGGCCAGTGCCGGGATTACATGTCCTCCGGTACCGCCTCCGGCAACGATCGCGCGCATGGATTAAAGATAGCATTCAGCACTCAGCATTCGGCACTCAGCCGCTCCAGGGCGGGGATAGTGCGTGCTGTAGCCGGATGTTCACAACTGAATGCTGGATGCTGGCTGCTGAATGCTGTTCCGTCCATGTGCAGTCATGGATCGATTCTTCGCCGTCACAAGCTGACAGCTGAGCGCTGACAGCTGTTGCTACTCCGCCTGCTGCGTAATGTTCAGCAGCACGCCCACGCTGGCCAGCATGATGAACAGCGACGATCCCCCGTAGGAGATGAACGGCAGCGCGATGCCCTTGGTCGGCAGCAGCGCCAGCACCACGCTGATGTTGAACAGCGCCTGTACCACCACCATGGCGGCAATGCCGGTCGCCAGGTAGCGCGCGAACAAGTCGCGGGTGACGACCGCGGTCCGCAGCGCGCGATAGGCGAACACCGCGAATAGCGTCACGATGATCAGCGCTCCGAACAGCCCCAGCTCTTCCGCGGTTACGGCGAAGATGAAGTCGGTTTGCGGCTCCGGCAGGTAGAACAGCTTCTGCTTGCCCTCCATCAGCCCGACGCCGGTCACCCCGCCGGTCCCTACCGCGATCAGCGACTGGATGATGTGAAATCCGCGCCCCTGCGGGTCGGAATATGGGTCCAGGAACGCCAGGATGCGCTGGTAGCGCCACGCCACGCGATAGATGAATACATAGAAAAATAGAGGCAAAGGCGCCATGGCATAGCCGTAGTAGCGCAGCGGCATGCCCGCCACAAACAGGATGGAGGCGGCAATGCCGACGCAGGCCACGGCGGTGCCGAGGTCCGGCTCCAGCAGGATCAGTCCCGCCAGCACCAGCGGCGGAATGATCGCCGGCAACAGCGTGCCTCGCCAGTCGTCCATCACCTTGCTCTTGCTTTCCAGGAAGAAGGCGAGAAACAGGATCAGCGCGGGCTTGGCGAGCTCCGACGGTTGCCCGATCTGCATGCCGCCAAAACGGATCCAGCGATGCGTATTGTGCGAGCGGTCGAGGAAGAACACCAGGATGAGCAGCAGCGTAGTCAGGCCCAGCAAAGAAAAGACCACCGCCGGATGCTTGTAGCGGCGGTAATCGATCTTCATCCCGATGAACATGGCCCCCAGCCCGGCCAGCGCCCAGGCGAACTGGTGCGACACGAACAGGTAGGGCGAACCGAACTTCTCCTTGGCCATCACCGCCGAAGCGGAGAAGACCATGATCAGTCCGATGAACACCAGCAGCAGGGTGGCGGTGAAGACGTACTTGTCCACGCTGACGCGCTTAGCCATGCGTCAGCCTCGCCGGAGAAACTTGTGCGGAGCCCGGGGGAGCAGTCACGTCGCCAGAATCGCGGCGAAGTAGGGAGAAGGTCAATAACTACTCAGGTTCAACAGAATCGGATCATCGGGTGATCGGATCATCCGGTGATCGGACCATCGCAAGAGCTAAACGCGACAGTTCTCTCAATGATTTTGTCATCCTGAGCGAGCGCGACCGAGCCCGAGGCGAGGGAGCGCGAGCGAAGGATCCCTATTCCCTACTAACCATCTGCCTCGCTCGCAAGCTAAATGCCCAACGCCGATCACCCGATCATCAGATCACCCGATTCTTACGCCACCCCGCCCTTGACCTCCGCTCCCGGCACCGGTTTGCTTCCTGCCAGTGCTTGCACCGCCTGCTTGAACACGCGCCCGCGGTGCTCGTAATTGTCGAACTGGTCGAAGCTCGCGCAGGCCGGCGCCAGCAGCACCACGTCCCCCGGCTTGGCCGACTCCGCCGCCCGCTTCACCGCCGCGTCCAGGGTGCCGGTGCGCACCACCTCGGCGCCGGAGATCTGCGACTCGATCTTCTCCGCCGCCGCGCCGATCGTGTACACCCGCTTCACCCGCTCCTTCAGCAGCGGGTTAAGCACCGAGTAGTCGCTGCCCTTGTCCTTGCCGCCAAGAATGATGTGAATGTTGGCGGGAAACGATTCCAGCGCCTTGATGGTCGCGTCCACGTTGGTCGCCTTGGAATCGTTGAAGTAGTCCACGCCATTGATGTTGGCCACGAACTCCAGCCGGTGCTCGACTGCCTTGAATTCCTTCACCGCGCTGCGGATGCGGTGCGGCTCGCAGGGAATGATCATCCCCACGCACGCCGCCGCCAGCACGTTCTCCAGGTTGTGCGCCCCCTTAAGCGGAATCTCCGCCACCGGCATGATCTCCTGCTCGCCATCGCCATCGCGATGCACAATCTTGTCCCCGCGCACGAACGCGCCCTGCTCCACTTCCCTTTTGCGGCTGAACCAGCGCACCTGCGCCTTCAGGCCCTTGCCCAGCCGGGCGCAGGTCTCGTCGTCGGCATTGAGGATGGCGTAATCGCTCGACGTCTGGTTTTCGAAGATCCGCGCCTTGGCCGCGATGTAGCCCTCCATGGTGCGATGGCGGTCCAGGTGGTCGGGCGTGATGTTGAGGATGACGGCAATAAAAGGATGAAAGGTCTGAATCGTCTCCAGTTGAAAGCTGGAGACCTCGAGCACCGTATAGGTGTCTTCCGTGGCTTCGGGAACCAGCGAAATCGCCGGGGTTCCAATGTTGCCGCCGACCAGCGACTCCCACCCGCCCCAGCTGATCACGTCGCCGCTCAGCGCCGTGGTGGTGGTCTTTCCGTTGGAGCCGGTGATGGCGACGATGTGCCCCTTCAAGAACTGCGAAGCCAGTTCGATCTCGCCGATGACCGCAATCCCCCGCGCCCGCGCCTGCTGCAGCGCCGGCTGGTCGTAGGGCACACCCGGGCTGACCACGATCATGTCCTGCTGCTGGAAGACGCGGTCGCCATGGCCGCCGGTCTCGACCGCGATGCCGCGATCCAGCAGCACCGGGATGTGCTCGCGCAGCTGGTCTTCGGTCTTGGCGTCGCTCACCGTCACCTTCGCCCCGCGGTCGGAGAGGAACAACGCCGACGCCACGCCGGACTTCCCCAGCCCCACCACCAGAACTCGCTTGCCCTTTACGTCCATAAACTTCTATTTCACCACGCCGCCCGTGAATTTTCTCGAATATGTTGTGGCACAGCCGCCCTCGGCTGTGCGGATGAGTATTTGAAATCGGACCGCGCGCGCCTGCGCGCACTCTCGACCCCGTGACCTTCGTGGAACCTTCGTGTCCTTGGTGTGAACCGGCCCTGTTCGTTCACACGAAGTACACGAAGGTCCCCCGAAGGTCACGAAGTCACCTCTGCGTCCCTGCGGCGGAAAAGCCGCTGCCGCAGATGTCCCGGCCGGCTTTGATCTCACGGCCAAGAGGTAAAATAGCCATAAGCGTCTCCATCTGCGACGAGTTGTATGAGTACCCTCCGCGCCATTCTCGATCAGCACGTCCACGAAGCCGCTCCCGAGCTTTACGACAAGCTCGACCGCGACCGCGTGCGCTGCTACTCCTGCGGCCATTGCTGCCCCATTCCCGAGGGCCAGCCCGGCGTCTGCAAGGTGCGCTTCAATCGCGGCGGCACCCTGTACGTGCCCTGGGGCTACGTCGCCGGCGTGCAGTGCGATCCCATCGAGAAGAAGCCCTTCTTCCACGCCCATCCCGGCGCGCTGGCCTACAGCTTCGGCATGCTGGGCTGCGACCTGCACTGCGGCTACTGCCAGAACTGGGTCACCTCGCAGGCGTTGCGCGATCCCCGCGCCGTCTCCCCGGCGTTGCAGGCCGATCCCGAAACCCTGGTGCAGCAGGCCGTCGCCCAGGGCGCGCGCGTGCTGGTCAGCACCTACAATGAGCCGCTCATCACCAGCGAATGGGCCGTCGCGGTCTTCAAGGAAGCCAAAGCCGCCGGCCTGGTCACCGGATTCGTCTCCAACGGCAACGGCACCCCGCAGGTCCTCGACTACCTCCGCCCCTGGGTGGATCTCTACAAGGTGGATCTGAAGAGCTTCGACGACCGCCACTACCGCCAGCTCGGCGGCCGCCTGCAGCCCATCCTCGACACCATCCGCCGCCTCAAGCAGATGGATTTCTGGGTGGAGATCGTCAGCCTGCTGATCCCCGGCTTCAACGATTCCGACGACGAACTGAAGCAGATGGCGGACTTCCTCGCCGGCATCTCCGTCGACATCCCCTGGCACGTCACCGCCTTCCATGCCGACTACAAGATGGACGACACCGACAGCACTTCGCCGGAGACGCTGCTGCGCGCCGCCGACATCGGCACTCGCACCGGCCTGCGCTACATCTACGCCGGTAATCTGCCCGGCCAGGTCGGCGACTGGGAAAACACCCGCTGCCCCGAGTGCCGCGAGACCGTCATCCGCCGTTACGGCTATTTCATCCGCGAGTACCGCATCACCGACTCCGGCTGCTGTCCCTCCTGCGGCGCCCGCATCGCCGGACATTGGGACCGCTCGTTTCAAGGACAAATCGCCAGCCGCCCCTTTCTCCCCGGCTCACGACGCTCGCAATTGATTTCTCTCTCCTGATAAGAATCACGTAGCCGCAGGCGCCCTCGCCTGCGGTTCACCGAGCGGCTGGCCCAGCTTTCGCGTTCCCGTTCCTGCTTACACGTTGCGCGGTTTATCAGGATGTGAGGACTTCCCCCCTCAAACTATCGAACCGGCTCGGCACACAAAAAAGGGAGGGCCCGAAGGCCCTCCCCAGTGTTCCCCTCCACAATCGTTAGAAGTGAATTCGCAGTCCCAACTCCAACTGCCGCGAAGGATAGTTCGCGTCCTGCTGTGTCACCACGCCCCAGCTGCCCGGGCTGTCGAAGTTTAGCGTCGGGTCGGACGGTTGCATGTGGTTCAGGACGTTGGTGAAGGTGGCGTAGAACGTAGCGCCGAAGCGCTCCGTGAACTGCGTCTCCTTGGTAATCGACATGTCGAGGTTCCACTTGGCGAATCCATAGACACGTCCACCCGCTCCGGAGCCGTGGTCCACGCCAAGCACCAGGCGGCGGAAGCTGTTGTAGACGCCCTGCGGATCGGCGAACGCATTCACCCCAACGCCCTTGCCGCCGCTGGAGGCCGGATTGCCGCTGGCGCCGGCCTTCCCGCTGGAGCTGACGTTGTAGTGCTGCGAGAGTCCGGGGAACGAGCCCATCAACACCGCGTTCTCGTTGGTGGTGTTGGAGCAGCTCGATTCACCGAAGCTCTGGCAGTTGCCGTTGTCCGACACCTGCAACGGCAGTCCGCTCTGCGCGCTGAACAGCGGAGCAATGCCCCATCCGCCCAGCACCTTGCCCACCACGCCCGACTGGCTACGGAAGAAGGGCAGGTGGTAGGACAAGCTGGAGTTGTACAGGAACTTGGTGTCGAAGAACTGCGGCCCGTACATCGAGTGCAGGTCCCACGGATCGGTGACTGTGTAACCGCTGCTCGACTGCGTGGTCGCGCCGGTCCCCAGCGCCTTGCCCCAGGTGAAGTTGGAACTGCCGGTCATGCCGTGCCAATCACGCAGGGTGAAGGTGGTGAACAGGGCGTGGTAGTTGCCGTAGCCGTTGCTGAGGCTCTCCGCCAGTGAAGTGAACTCCTGGCAGACGGTGCTGCTGGTCGGCACCTTCGGGCATCCGCCCGGAGGATTGGCCGCCGGCAGCGTGCGTCCCAGCGTCCACGCCGAGGAGGCCGCCATCGCCGTCCACATATCGTAGACGGAGCCCAGAGCGAGCTTCGACAACTGGCTGTTCTTGTTGGCTACGCCCGCGCCAGTCTTGGCCGAGAACAGGGCCGCGGTGCAGCTGCTGAACCCGGCGCAGAACGCCGAGCTGGTGCCGCCCAGCGCCGACTCGAAGAACGCCTGCGGCGCTCCCGTGTAGGCGTAGGTGCTGAGGTTGGCGGCGCAGTTGGTCTGCAATCCGCAAATGGTCTGGAAGACGTTGGCGTAGGCCGCATCGAAACGCTGCCCGCCTGCCACCGTCATGTAGGGAACCGCGTTCAGATCCAGGTCCACCAGCTCGTTGCGAATCAGGCGGCCGATGTAACCGACCTCGATCGTGGCCCGCGAGGTGATTTCCCGCTGAATGGTGAAGTTGAACGAATCGACCCGGTTGGGACGGAACGAAGGATCCAGCGCCAGCGCATCCCCGGACGCGGCCGCGCCCGCCACCCCGGGCAGGAACGGCTGTGCCAGCGTCGGCGCCGCCGAGGGCAGCGGCGCGGTGTTTCCATCGGTGCCGATGCGGAAGGCGGTGTTGGGATCGGCGCCGCCGGTTCCCAGACACTGCCCTGTCATGGTAGCGCCCTGGCATTGCACGGCCTGCAACAGGCTGGGGGCCAGCAGCGGCGTCAGGATGTTGGTTACGCCGTTGAGACGGCCATACAAACGTCCCCACCCGCCGCGCAGCACGGTCTGGTTCTGGCCGAAGACCTTGCCCAGCAGACCGCCCTCAAAATGCGGGTTCCAGGCCGCCGAAAGCCGCGGGCTGAAACCAAGATAGAAGGGATCGTAGGGGTACTTGCGTTTGCCCGCCACATTGGGAATGGCGGCAAAACCGATAATCGGGTTGTAGACCTGCCCCTGCGAGGCCGCATCCTTCCGCGCCGCCAGGTACTTCTCCGTGTAGACCGGATTGCCGCTGGCGTCCACCGCCATCACCTGCTTGCCGTCCACCTCGTACGGCGGCATCTCCACCTGGTATCCCAACCCATAGGTCAGGGTGAAGGTGGGCTTCATGTGCCAGGTATCGCTGACGTACAGGTTGTAGCTCGGAGTGATGCTGTGGGCGACCACCGGCGTGCCGAACGGTTGCAGCGCCAGGTCGGGCGTGGAACGCGAGTACAGCGACTGCGGTTGCGTCACAATGCCGAGCACCTGTGCGTACAGGTTGCGATAGGCATTGATCTGCGTCGATCCCGCCGCAGTCACCGCCGCCGGCACGTAGTTGCCGATGTTCAGGCCGCTGACGGCGCTGCTGGTATTGCTGCTGGCGCCGATCTGGTACACGTTGGCCGCCATGATGCCCAAGCCGTTGTCGTTGCGGCGATGCGCGTCCCAGTTGCGCTCATACGTTCCGCCGAACTGAATCAGGTGATTGCCCTTCAGCCAGGAAACGTCGTCGCGGATGGTGTGGTCGTGGCCGTTCCAGTAGCGCTGCCGCGCGTCCTGGGTGCGTACGCAGTACGGGATCAGCGCGCTGCTGGAGCTGCCGGTGTTGCTGCACGCCTCGCCGCCGATTTCCAGCGCGCCGCCTAGCCCGGGAAGCTGCGGAGGAGCCCCCGCCGTCTTCCACTCCCAGTAGTTGCGCAGGTAGTTGTAGTGGAAGTCGTTGGTGACGTTGGCGGTGATGTTCGTAGTCATGCCCGCCACCAGGAACGAAGGCACCTGGGGACGCTGCGCGGTGGAAACCGCCTGGCCGAACGAGCCGGCGAGAAATCCGCCGACGTCGTACTGGTTGCTCACCGCTCGTTGTAGGTGGTAATAGCGGTAGCTGCTCATGAAATGCCACTTCGCGCCGAAGTCGTGGTCCACGCGCAGCACCCCGAAGTTGTCGTTCTGCGGCAGCTTGAGGGCGGTGAGATAGCCCTGGGTGTTGTAGGTGTCGCCCGCGGTGGCGTCGTTGGGCAACGGCATGTACTTGTTCCAGATCGCGGCCACGTCGGCGTTGATGCCGATGGTGCGCGGATCGCAAGGCCCGGCCGCGCACACCGCCGGCGCGTACGTCACGCCGTTGTAGGTCACGCTGTACGGGTTCAGGTTGTACGGCTGGTACTTGCCGGCGGCGTCCTGCACCTGGATGACCCCGAGGCGCATCAGCGGCGACGGCACCGTCTTGTCCACGGTCGTGTTCTGCGGGTACCGTCGGCCCTCATAGTTGCCGAAGATGTACGTGGGGCCGCCGAAGAACTTCGGACCGATCGGCCCGCCGGCCGAGGCGCCGAAACGGTTGTAATGGTTGGAGGGCAGGTTGGTGAGCGGCTTGATGACTTTACCCGTACCGTCCTTGGTGGGCGTGTGCTTGTTCTGCCAGGTGTTCGCCCCGAAGTTGCTGCCCAGGTAGTACTCGTAAACCCCGCCATGCCACTGGTTGCCGCCGCGCTTGGTGACCATCTGCACCTGCGCGCCCGCGGATCCGTTGAAGTCGGCGGTCTGGTTGGAAACGTTGACCTTGAACTCCTCGATGCTCTCCACCGGGGTGGGCATCACGCCGGTCACGCCGCCGCTGGAGGCGTAGCTGCCGGTGTAGGTGTTCATGGTGCCGTCCATGTCGCTGCTGTTCTGCCCACCGTCCAACTGGAAGGTGTTTTGATCGCGCACCGCGCCGGCCACCGATCCGTTGGTCGAAATTGCGGGCTGCAGCGTCAGCAGCGAGGAGACGTCGCGGCTCAGGTTGGGTAGCTCCTGCAGCCGCCGCGAATCCACCGTCGTGCCGACGGTGGCGTTCAACGTCTGCAACTGTGCGCCCGCCGAACTCTCCACCACCACTTCTTCGTTCGCCTGGCCGACCTGCAACTGCACGTTAGCGGTCAGTTGCTGCCCGACGCTCACCGTCTGGTTGGCGATGCGGGCGGTGGAGAAGCCCTGCTTCGCTACGGATATGTCGTAGCTGCCGGCGTTGGTGTTGACGAACACGTAGCGACCCTGGTCGTTGGAAACCGTGGTGCGCGCCGTGCCCGTGGCTTTGTCCGTTAACGTGACCGTCGCGCCCGGCACCACCGCTGCGGTGGGATCGGTCACAACGCCGATGACGCTGCCGCTCGACGTCTGCGCTTGCAGCGGCTGTACGCCGGCCGCGAACGCAAACGCCACGATCAGCGCCAGCATGCTGGCTGATAACACTGGCCAGAGTGTAGTGGGCCTTCTCATCGTTCCTCCAGGATGAGCTCGCACCCGATATCCCCCAACGAACCTCGCGTGCGAGTTCAGATAAAAGTCCGAATGAAGAAAAGAAGAATCCCGCGATCCCACGAAAGTGGAACCTGATCGCCTTCCCAGTTTGTGTTGCTGAAAATTTCTATGAATCAGTAATTCGTGGGCCCGAAACGCGCGCTTGCTATGAAGGTGAGTTTGGCCGCAAGCGCAGCAATTTCATTTCCGTAACGCCGCGGCTTTCTGCTCAGCAGTTTGCGAATTATTTCCCTGCCGGCGCTATGAAATTCGGGAGGTTCGCGGCCGGTCGGATTCGAAAAAGTAGATTTTGTGGAAGATCGCAACCTGATCGAAGACCCGCATGGAATGCGGCTTCCCCTTAGGTGGCCGAGCACGAAAGTGGTGTCTCAGCGTGACGAAGAAGAGGGCGAGCGCTCCGGTTGCGACGCCGCATCGAGCAGCGCCTCGACGCGGTAGCCGGCCTGCTCGGCGGCGCTCACGCGCGCCCGCAACGCCTGTTCCAGCAATTCGATCTCCTCGCGACTGGGAATTTTTTCGGCGGCCAGGTCGAGCAGTGCCGGCAGCGCCATCCACCAGGTGAGCCGCTCGAAGGGTTCGCGCACCAGGTAGCGCACGCCTTCGTACTCGTGCACCCCGATCAGCCAGGCGACCTCGGCGTCGTGCAGCCAGGTCAGAGGAACGGGAGCGCCTGCCGACTCCGGCCGCGCCGCGCCGCCGGCATGCGCGAACGCCGCCCGCACCAT
>DASUBK010000199.1:0-4537 GCA_035763305.1 Terriglobales bacterium
AGGTACTTGTTCACGTTGTCGACGTAAATAATCATCGACGAAATGGGATAGGTGCCGGTCGCGGAAGCGATGAAATGCACAGGGGAACCAACGGTCGCTCCGTTGGCAGGCGAGGAAATCGTCACGCCCGCAAACGACGCGCTGGCCATGCCGGCCACGAGGACCGCGGTGAAAATTGCTTTGTTGAACACTCGAACTCTCCTGGTCGTTCCGCCCCGCCGAGCGCGGAGCCTGGGGGATGGGGATGAACTTGCCTGAGAGTACGTGGGCATCTACTCTGCCTGTATCGGGTGCTCGCCCTAGGAACGAAAATCCGCGATGGGAGGACCGGGAGTGGATTAGGGCCTATCGTAGTTCGCGCGCGCAGCTTCGCCGTAATCGAGTCTCTGAAATCGTGTTCTCTGTGGGAGCTTCAGCCAACAAGGAGTTCTATCGCACACCAGGAATTCGGCGCGCACCCGAATGCTTTTCGCGCGCTCGTACTTCCATCGAGCCATGGCCACGCCGGTGAGAGTTCCTGCTTTCAGGTGCGGCGCACCTTAGACACCCCGAGGAGCTCTTAGCTGTTCCTCGGGGACTCACCTTAGATAGCGCTGCCGCTTGTCCCGGGTCTTCTGCTAAGGTCGCCGGCGGCCGCTTGACCGGCACAAGCTGACAGCCGACAGCTTGCTTTCCAACCCGCCGCAGCTCTCCTTCATCCAAAATAGCTGCGGAATCTCCTGGTTATCTTTACGTTTATGCGAGTTCGCCTCTTCGCTCTTCTCC
Organism: Terriglobales bacterium; assembly: GCA_035763305.1. Lineage (GTDB taxonomy): Bacteria > Acidobacteriota > Terriglobia > Terriglobales > Acidobacteriaceae > DASUBK01. The sequence continues at coordinate 766 of DASUBK010000199.1, forward strand.
TTCTCCTGCCGCTGCTGGCCGGCTGCCACCAGGCCGATGTGCATCGCACGCTCGCCCGAAATCTTCCCGCCAACACCGAGGGGCTGCCGGTGGTGCTGGCGGTTTACGAACCGTGGTTCGGCGGTCCCGACCACATCGACGTGGGCTATTCCAGCCACGATCGCGTGGTGCTGGCGAAGCAGATCGCGCAGGCGCAGAACATGGGCATTTCGGCGTTCGTGGTGGATTGGTACGGGAGCCGCCATCCTTTCCTCGACCAGAGCTTTGCGCTCCTGCAGCAGGTGGCGCGCGAGAATCATTTCAAAGTGGCGTTGATGTACGACGAACCGCAGGACGCCGACGATCCCACCACCACCGCGATCAACAGCCTGGATTACGCCTACAACGTGTATATCGGGCCGCAGGCGGCCAATCAGGACGCCTACCTGACCTACAACGGGCGGCCGGTGGTGTTCGTGTGGCCACGCAGCAAGAAGACCGACTGGAAGGCAGTGCGCGACCACCTGGGCAGCTGGGCGTCGGCGCCGGTACTGATCAACGAGTTCAGCGAGACGCCCTACGCGGCGCAGTTCGACGGTTTCTACGCCTGGGTGCAGCCCGGACACGGCGGCTGGCAGTCCGACGGCAGCAACTGGGGCCGCGACTACCTCGACTACTTCTACCGCACCATGCAGAAGCGCTATCCCGACAAGATCGCGGTGGGCGCCGCCTGGCCGGGCTTCAACGACCACAAGGCTTCCTGGAGCCAGAACCGCTACATGGACGCGCGCTGCGGCAAGACCTTCGAGGAATCGCTGCGCCTCTTCCGCAGTTACTACACGGCATCCGACCCGCTGCCCTTCCTGATGGTCGAGACCTGGAACGACTACGAGGAGGGAACCGCGATCGAGCGCGGCATCAACACCTGCAGCGGCAAACAGCAGGGCGGAAACAATACGGCGGGAGAGTAGAAGAGACTGCCGAACTGCGGAATTGAAAATTGCCGAATTGCGGAAAACGACGCTGAGGGCGAGAATCAATTCGGCAATTCCGCCGTTCGGCAATTCGGCAATCTGCCCTGATTGAGGCACGATGAAAGTTCTGGTAACCGGCGGTTCCGGCTACATCGGCAGTCATTGCGCGCGCGAGCTGGCGCGGCGCGGCCACCAGGTGGTGATTTACGACGACCTTTCCACCGGCCACGAATTTCTCTCCCGCGGTTTCGAGCTGATCAAGGCGGGCGTGGGCGACGCGGCGGCGTTGCAGCGCGCGCTGCGCGGCGTGGACGCCATCATGCACTTTGCCGCCAAGTCGCTGGTCGGCGAGTCGGTGCAAAACCCGCGCAAGTACTTCGAGAACAACGACCGCGACGGCCTGGTGCTGCTCAACACGGCGCTCGATAACGGCGTGCGCAAGTTCATCTTCTCCTCCACCGCGGCGGTATACGGCGTTCCCGAGCGCAGCCCGATCACCGAGGACATGCCCAAGGCGCCGATCAATCCCTACGGCAGCTCCAAGCTGGCCTTCGAATACATGCTGCAGGGTTACAGCGCGGCGTACGGGTTGAAGTCGGTTGCGCTGCGCTACTTCAACGCCGCGGGATGCGACGAGAGCGGCGAACTGGGCGAAATTCACGATCCGGAGACGCATCTGATCCCCAACGCGCTGGCGGCGGTCGCCGGCCGCAAGCCGCACCTCGATCTGTACGGCGACGACTACCCCACGCCGGACGGCACCTGCGTGCGCGATTACATCGACGTGCGCGACCTCGCCACCGCGCATGCGCTGGCGCTGGAATACCTGGATGGCGGCGGCGAGAGCACGCAGCTCAACCTCGCCACCGGCAAGGGGAATTCGGTGAAGGAAGTGGTGACGGCGGTGGAGAAGGTCACGGGCAAGCCGCTGCCGCATCGCATCGCGCCGCGCCGTCCGGGCGATCCGCCGGTGCTGGTGGCCGATCCGTCGAAGGCGGAAAAGCTGCTGCAATGGAAGGCGAAGCACGGCCTCGAGGACATGATCGCCAGCGCGTGGAATTTCCTGCAGAAGCACGAGCCGTCGCTGGCCGGCAAGGCGCACTCGCACTGATTTGTTTTCTTAACCACAGAGGAAACAGAGGAACACAGAGAGAGATCCTTGGTTTTGTCTCCGTGTTCCTCTGTGTCCTCTGTGGTTAAGTTTTAGATCGAGCGGCGGGGCGGGTATGGAGGCGCTCGACTTCCTCACGCTTCGGCATCGAGGGCGCCGTCCCTGGGCGGGTCACGGAAATTCCCGCTACCACACAAGCGAAGCGCGCCGCTTCGACAAGATCGGCGCCTTCGGCGAGAGCGACGGCAAAGCCGCCATTGAAGGCGTCGCCGGCGCCGGTGGTCTCCACGACTGCTCCTGCGTCCACCGCGGGCACGTGCTCGCGGACGCTGGCGTTCTTCACCAGCGCTCCTTGCGCGCCGAGGGTGACGACGACATTGCGCACGCCGCGGCGCAACAACTCGTCCGCGGCGCGTTCTGCCGCGGCGATGCCGTCCTGCGGCAAGCCGGTGAGCGCCGCCGCTTCGCTCTCGTTTGGCGTCGCGTAGTTACAGAGCGGGTAGATGCTGCCGGGGATCGGCAGTGCGGGAGCGGGATTGAAGATCGCCGGCGTTTCCTCCTCGTGAGCCAGCTTCAAGCCATGTTCGACGATGGCCAGCGGCAACTCCAATTGAGTGACGAAGGCCGACGATCCGGCGATCAGCGGGCGCGCTTTCTCGACTTCTTCTTTGGTCAGTTGAAAGGACGCGCCGGGGACGACAACGATGGCGTTCTCGCCCTTGCCTTCGTGGACGACGATGGACGCGCCGCCGGTGGAATGTTCGGCGGATTCGTAGAGGACCTGGGTATTTACTCCTTCTTCTTTATAGGTGCGGCGCGCCAGGTCGCCGAAGGCGTCGCGACCGAGCTTGCTGAGGAAGCTCACCTGCATTCCCAGGCGCGCGATGCAGACTGCCTGGTTCGATCCTTTGCCGCCGGGGCCGAGGCGGAACTCCGAGCCGAGCACGGTTTCACCCCACGCGGGAAGCCTGGGAGTGCGGAAGGCGAGGTCCGCCACAAAGCTGCCCATCACCACGATTCCGTTTCGTTGCATGCTCCCTCACCCGCGGCGCGTCATGTTACCTGAGTTGCCGCGGTTCGTCATCGTGGCGCGGTGACGCCGACCAGGGGCTCCAGTTGCGCGGTGAAGTGACGCAGGAAGGGCGCTTCGTAAGAAAGGCGCATACCGGGAATGGACTCGCGGCGCTTCCACACTTCCAAAATCACTTCGACGACATAGTCGATGTGGCTCTGGGTGTAGACGCGGCGGGGAATGGCCAGGCGCACCAGGTCCATTTTCGCGGCCTTGCCGAACATCAGCGTGCCGATCTCGACGGTGCGGATGCCGCCTTCGAGGTACAGCTCCGCGCCCAGCGCGACGCCGGGGAATTGTTCCGGCGGGATGTGCGGGAGGAAGGCGCGGGCGTCGATGTAGATGGCATGGCCGCCGGGCGGCTGCACGATGGGAACGCCCTCGCGGGCGATGTGCTCGCCGAGATAGGCGGTGGAGGCGATGCGGTAGCGCAGGTAGTCCTCGTCGAGCGCTTCTTGCAATCCGACGGCGACGGCTTCCAGATCGCGGCCGGAAAGCCCGCCGTAAGTCGGGTAGCCTTCGGTAAGAATCAGCAGGTTCTCTTCCTGTTGCGCCAGCAGATCGTCGTTGGTGCAGAGAAAGCCGCCGATGTTGGCCATGCCGTCCTTCTTGGCGGACATGGTGCAGCCGTCGCCG
>DASUBK010000200.1:0-9541 GCA_035763305.1 Terriglobales bacterium
GGCAGCAATGGCGTCGGAACCCTGGTGGCTCTGAGCCCGTCCAAGGGCGGATCGGCCAATACGGAGATCAACATCTACTCGGATCCGTATGCCGTGTGGAGCAACTTCCGCAACCCGATCCTGGGCCTGGACAACTTCCGCTCGACCTACAACGGCATGCGTGGGTTGCCCTACTGGAACATGGACCTGAGCGTCCGCAAGAACATCCGCGTGGCCGAGCGTTTCAGCCTGGAAGCGCAGATGATGTTCCAGAACGTGTTTAACCATATCGTGTTCAACGATCCCAGCATGGAAACTGACAGCGCGAAGCCATGGGGCACGCTGCGCTCGCAGCGCAACGGTCCACGCACCATGGAGTTCGGAATCCGCGTCAGCTTCTAAGCAATCTGTTTGCGCTGGGGCCGGGAGGCAACTCCCGGCCCTTTTTTTTGGTGATTTGGTGATTGGGTGATTTGGCAATTTGGCGATTGGAGGAATGCGTGTTCGGTGATGGACGCGCGCCCTACATCCAGTAACTGCGATCGAGGGAGCGGTACTGGATGGCTTCGGCGAGGTGCTTGGGCTCGAGGTTGGCGGAAGCTTCCAGGTCGGCGATGGTGCGGGCGACCTTGAGGATGCGGTCGTGGGCGCGGGCGCTGAGGCCCTGCTGGCTGATGGCGCGCTCCAGCAGGCGTTCGCAGTCGGTGGTGAGGTCGCAGTAGGAGCGGATCTGGCGGGTGCTCATCTGGGCGTTGCAGTAGATGCGCTCCTTGGCGGCGGCAAAGCGGTTGAGCTGGATCTCGCGGGCGCGGACCACGCGGGCGCGGATTTCCTCGGAGCCTTCCGGGGCAGCGCCGCCGCGCAGTTCCTTGTAGTTCACCGCCGGTACGTCGATGTGGATGTCGATGCGATCGAGCAGCGGGCCGGAAATCTTCTGCAGGTAACGCTGGATCATGGGCTGGGTGCAATGGCACTCGCGCAGGCGGTCGTTGTAATAGCCGCAAGGACAAGGGTTCATGGCGGCGGCCAGCATGAAGCGCGCGGGGAAGGTGAGCGACATGGCCGCGCGGGCGATGCAGACGGTGCCGTCCTCCAGCGGCTGGCGCATGACTTCGAGGACATTGCGGGGAAACTCCGGCAACTCGTCGAGGAAGAGGACGCCGTTGTGGGCGAGGGAGACTTCGCCGGGGCGCGGCACCACGCCGCCGCCGATGAGCCCAGCGTCGGAGATGGTGTGGTGAGGAGCGCGGAAGGGGCGATTGCCGACCAGTCCGGCGTAGGGATCGAGGACGCCGGCGACGCTGTGGATCTTGGTGGTCTCCAGGGCCTCGTCGAAGGTGAGAGGCGGAAGGATGGTCGGCATGCGCTTGGCGAGCATGGTCTTGCCGGAGCCGGGCGGGCCGATCATGAGGATGTTGTGGCCGCCGGCGGAGGCGACCTCGAGAGCGCGCTTGGCGGTATGCTGGCCACGGACTTCGCGGAAGTCGAGGGTGAACTGCTGCGCCTGTTGGAGAAGAGCGGTGCCATCCACTTTCAGCGGCGGGACGCCATTGCCGGTGTTAAGCAGGGTGACGACGTCCATCAGCGTCTGCACCGGAAAAACATTGACCCCGGAGACGACGGCGGCCTCGCGGGCGTTGACTGCGGGCACGACGAGGTTGGGGATGCGGCGGTCGCGAGCGGCGACGGCGATGGGCAGCGTGCCGCGCATGGAACGCAGGCCGCCGTCCAGCGACAGTTCGCCGACGAGGACGTAGTCGGCCACTTCTTTCCGAGTGAGACCGCCATAGGCGCCGACGATGCCGAGGGCCATGGGCAGGTCGAAGCCCGATCCTTCTTTCTTCAAATCGGCGGGAGCGAGGTTGATGGTGATGTCGGTGGGCGGAACGTCGTAGCCGCAGTTCTTGAGGGCGGCGCGCACGCGCTGGCGGCTCTCGCGGACGGCGGCGTCGGGCAGGCCGACGGTCAGGAAGTGATCTTCGTTCTGCCTGATGCCGGAGACGTCGACCTCGACATCGATGATGGAGGCGTCGATGCCGTAAACCGCGGCGCTGAGGGTCTTGTAGAGCATCGCCAGACAGGCAAGTTATTGATAATAAACGTCGAAATATACAACGCGGAGTCCCTGCTGTCGGTGACGCGCACATAAATAAAGGAGGAAAGCAGGAAGCCGGAGTTCAGATTGGGACATGGGGAGCGGCGCAGGCAGCGCGACAACCCTTTTTCGGGCCGGGGAGAGCGCCGGAAGATATTGATAACTTAGGAGTTTCTACTGGTTGTGCTGCGGGCCGGGGCACACTACTATGCGCAATCATCCGCATTCCATGTTCAGTGGGGCAGAGCCAGGGCGTCCATGACCGAGGACAAGGCCACAACGCGAAGGCGAGACCTCATGCCGGAACTCCTCCGGCTGGAGCGCGAAGAGCGCCGGCTGTGGCGTGTTGCACTGCAATTCCTGGCGTTGCTGGCGGTGGCGTTCGCGGCCTCGAACTGGGAGCGCTTGCGTAATCTTCCCGTCCGCCTGGAGGCGATTCCCGTGGGCGCGGCGGTGCTGGCCGTGCTGTTCGCGATTTACGTGGAGGCGAAGCGGCGGCAGATCGCCGAACTGCGCGGCGTGATGCGGGGCATGCAGCAGAGCAGCGCCGCCGCTCCCCAGGAGGAACAGTTCACCCGGCTGCTGGAAGCGATCAGCAACTCGCAGCGCAACTACCGGCAGATGATCGACAGCCTGGAAGACATCGTGATGTCGGTGGCGCTGGACGGAACGGTACAGACGCTGAACCGCGCCGCCGCCCAGGTTTTTGGTAAGTCGTTTCACGACATTTATGAGCACAACCTGGGCGAGTTCCTGGTCGAGCCGGGGGCGGCGGAGATGCAGCGGCACCTGGAGCGGTTCCTGGCCCGGCGGCACTGGTCGGGAGTGCTCAAGCTGCGGCTGCGCGATTCCGGCGCGGTCCGCTTCGTGGACGTGGTGGCCCATCCCATCCTGAGCGCCGACGACCGCGTGGCGGCGGTGAGCGTACTGGCGCGCGACATCACCGAACAACGCGAGCGGGAGGCCCTGTACACCGACCTGTTCGAAACCCTGCAGGAGGCGGTGTACTTCACCACGCCGGACGGGCGCATCCTGGATTGCAACAATGCGCTGCCGCGGATGCTGGGATATGCCAGCAAGGAAGAACTGCAGGCCATCAACGTGAACGATCTTTATGTCGAGCGCGCGACACGCCTGGCGGAAATGAGTGAGCTGCAGGACAAGCTGGCAATCCGCAACCTGGAGATCGTGCTGCGGGCCAAGGATGGGCGATTGGTGACGTGCCTGGACAGTTCGCGCATCATCTTCGACAGCCAGGGCAAGCCGCTGCGCTACCAGGGAACGCTGATCGACATCACCGAACGCCGCGACCTGCAACGGCGGCTGCAAGAGCAGGAAGAGTTCCGGCGGCGGCTGGTGGACAGTTTCCCCGACCTCATCGTGGCGCTGGACAGACAGGGGCGGTTCTCATTCGTCAGCCCGCGGGTGCGCGAGGTCCTCGGATACAACGCGGAGTACCTGGTGGGACGAAGGTTCGACGCGAGCAACGCGCCGGCGCACGGAGCGGAGTTCAAGCAGTTATTCGACTCCTTGATGAGCGGCAAGGAAACGTACGTGTCGCTGGAATTCGCGTGGCAGCATGCGGACGGAAGCTGGAAGACGATGCGCGCGACCGCCAGCCCGATTTGCGATGCGCGCGGCGACCTCAGCGGCGTGGTGGCCTCGCTGCGCGACGTGACCACGCTCAAACAACTGGAACAGCAGCTTATCCAGTCGGAGCGACTGGCAGGCATGGGGCAGATGATCGACGGCTTCGCCCACGAACTCAACAACCCGCTCACCGCGATCCTGGGCGCGCTGGAGCTGCTCAAAGACGCGCAGCATGGGGAGGTGGTCGAGAAGCGCCTGGAACTGGTGCGGCAGCAGGCGCGGCGTGCCGCCGAAGTGGTGCAGAACCTGCTGTTCTTCTCCCGCCCGCCGCAGCCGGGCAAGGCCCCGCTGAACCTGAACGACTTGATCCAGCGCACCCTGGCGCTGCACGAACATTCGCTGCGGGTGAGCGCGGTGGCGGTGGACTTCGTCGCCGATCCCACCAGCCCGCAGGTAATCGGCGACGCCAACCAGCTGATGCAAGTGTTCCTGAACCTGGTGATCAACGCCGAACAGGCGATTCGCGAGGTGCGCCCGCGAGGCACCCTGAGCGTACGCGTGGGCGAAAACCGGGATCGGGTGTGGGTCAGCTTTCAGGACGATGGGCCGGGAATTCCGAGCGAGATGGTGCCGAAGATTTTCGATCCCTTCTTCACCACCAAGCGGCCGGGACGCGGCACCGGCCTGGGGCTGAGCGTGTCGGTGGCGATCCTGAAGAAGTACGGGGGGCAGATCGAGTACCAGCCGGCGCCGGGAGGCGGATCGATCTTCGTGGTGTCGCTGCCGGCGTCGAAGATGGAGAAAGTACACGCGGCGGCGGCCGTCGATGCTCCGCCGGCGAGCACGAGGATTCAGTAGGCAGTTGTTGGTTGTTGGTTGTTAGTTCTCAGCTGTTAGGTCTTATTGTTAGTTCTTGGTTGGTTCCCTTCGTTAACAATCAATCCTCTACGAAGCGATTCAGTGGCTACTCGTCCTGGCCGAGTTGCCGGTCGGCGGGGTCGGCGTTGAGAGGCAGGCAGGGCTGGTCGGGAGAAGGATTGACCAGGCCGCAGCGGCTGCAGACGAACTCGCCGTCCACGTCGCGCATGGCGAGCTGGTGGTGAAGCAATTCCATACCCAAGGTAGATTCGGGGCCCGGCAGCGGGATGCCCGGCGGAGGCGGTGCAACAAAGCTTGCGCATTGACCGGACAGGTAGAGTGACATAGGATGCGCGCCAATCGCGCTGCGAGCCGAGCGCCAGCAGGCGGCAGGAGCGGGCCGGGCGGCAAGTGGGGGACTATGGTCGGCGAGACAGTATCGCATTATCGGGTGGTGAATCGCCTCGGCGGCGGCGGCATGGGCGTGGTGTACGAGGCAGAAGACCTGCGCCTGAAGCGCCGGGTGGCATTGAAATTTCTTCCCGATGCCATGCAGAACGACGCCCAGGCGCTGGAGAGATTCCAGCGCGAAGCGCGAGCGGCCTCGGCACTGAATCACGCGAATATCTGCACCATCCACGACATCGATCACGAAGGCGCGCGGCACTTCATCGTGATGGAGCTGCTGGAAGGCTCGACGCTGAAGCATCGCATCGCGGGCGCGCCGCTGCCGCTGGACCTCCTGCTCGATCTTGCGATCCAGATCGCGGACGCGCTGGACGCGGCGCACAGCGCGGGTATCGTGCACCGCGACATCAAGCCGGCCAACCTCTTCGTAACCAAGCGGCGGCAAGCCAAGATCCTGGATTTCGGGCTGGCCAAGGTGTCGGCGAGAGCGGGGAGCAACAGCGGGACGGCGACCTTTGCGCCGGGCGACAGCAACGCCGAGCATCTCACCAGCCCGGGAACCACGGTGGGGACGGTGGCCTACATGTCGCCGGAACAGGCGCGGGGAGAGGACCTGGACGCGCGCAGCGACGTGTTCAGCCTGGGCGCGGTGCTGTACGAGATGGCGACGGGAGTGCAGCCGTTCACCGGCAACACCTCGGCGGTGATCTTCGATGCGATTTTGAACCGGGCTCCGGCCTCGCCGGTGCGTTTGAACCGGGAGCTTCCGGCGGAACTGGAGCGAATCATCAACAGCGCGCTGGAGAAGGATCCGGAGCTGCGTTACCAGAGCGCGGCCAACATCCGCTCCGATTTGAAGCGGCTCAAGCGGGAGGTAGATTCGGGCAAGCGGCCGTCGCAAACGGAACCGCGGGAGGAGGCGCCCCGACTGGAGTCCGTGGCGGGGGCATCGGAGGCGTCGCAGGCGGTGGCAACCGCGCCCGCGTCCTCGCGTTCGACGCAACAGGCCACGGCGGCGGCGACGGCGGCAAGGGGAACGCAGACCGCGGCGGCCGGCGCATCGCGCAAGCGGATGTGGATTACGGCCTCGCTCTTGGTGGTGGCGATCGCGGCGGTGGCGGCGACGTATCTGCTGCGGCGCGGCAGCAAGATGACGGAGAAGGACCAGATCCTGGTCGCCGATTTCGCTAACACCACCGGCGATGGCAGCTTCGACGGCACCTTGAAGAAGGCGCTTTCGGTGTCGCTGGAGCAGTCGCCTTTTCTGAACGTCGTCCCTGATCAAAAGGTGCTGAAAACCCTGCAACTGATGAGCAAGCCGGCGGACACGCGTATCACCGGCGAGACCGGCCGCGAGATCTGCCAGCGCAACGGCATAAAGGCCATGCTGACGGGCTCCATCGCCAGCCTGGGCAGCCAGTATGTGCTGACGCTCACGGCGGTGAACGCATCCACGGGCGACACTCTCGCCGAAGTGCAGCAGCAGGCCGCAAAAAAAGAAGAGGTGCTGAACGCGCTGGGCAAGGCCGCCAGCGAATTGCGGAAGAGACTGGGTGAATCGCTCGCCTCGGTGCAGAAGTTCGATAAGCCCTTGCAGGAGGCGACCACTTCTTCGCTGGACGCATTGAAGGCATTCACCGCCGGCGAGGAAAAGCACATCGGCGGCGAAGACGAAGCGGCGATTCCCTTCTACCAGAGGGCCATCGAACTGGATCCCAACTTCGCCACGGCGTACGCCAAGCTGGGGATCATTTACAACAACATGCAGCTTTTCGCGGTGGCCGAGAAATACAACAAGCAGGCCTTCGACCTGCGCGACCGCGCCAGCGAACGAGAGAAGCAGTACATCACGGCGCAGTATTACATTGCCACCGGCCAGACATCGAAGGCTATCGAGGCCTACGAATTGTTCACGCAAACTTACCCGCGGGATACAGCGGCCCATACGAATCTTGGTGTCGCCTATACCAACGCGGGACAGGCGCAGAAGTCGCTGGACGAAGAACTCAAGGCGATCCAGGTAGACCCACAGGGAGCGATCGCCTACAGCAATGCGGCGAGCGCGTACATGGATATGGGCCGCTACGACGATGCCAAGGCGATCCTCAACCAGGCACTGCAGAACAAACTGGACTCGACTGCCATCCACGTGTGGCTGCTACGCGCCGAGCAGGGACTGGGAGAGGCGGCCGGGGTGGCGCGCGAACTCGAGTGGCTGAAAAAGACTCCGGTGGGACAGCGAATTTTGACCGGCCGGGTACGAAACATGGAGGCCTCGGCCGGCAAAATGAATCACGCGCGCGAAGTCAACGGACAAGTCGTGAGCATGTTCCGCGCCCAGAATCAGGTTATCGCAGCCGCCAACGCCCTGGCCGACTTCGCCACCGTCGAGTGCGACTTCGGAATGTCATCGGCGGCGGCGGCCGACGCTAACGCGGCGCTGGCAATGTCACAGAGTGAAGATGTGCAGATCCCGGCGGCCTTCGTCTTCGCCAAGTGCGGCGACGAGAAGAAGGCGGAAGCCATCGCCGCGCAAATCGCCAAGCAGGAACCCAACAACGAGCTATTGAACTCCTTGGTGTTGCCGCAGGTCCTGGCGGAGATTGAAGTGCATCACGGTAAAGGCAGGGAGGCGCTGGCGCGGCTGGAGTCCGCTAAACAGTACGATCGTTATGACTGGCAAGCTCGCACCTTGCGGGTGGAGGCGCTCCTGTTGGCGGGCCAAGCGGCCGAGGCGGTGAAAGAGGCGGAGTATCCGCTGTCGCGCAGGGATCTGAACGGCTACGTGCCTGATTTCCGCTTCACGCAGGTGGTAGGAGCGCGGGCCTACGCGGCGGCCGGTGACAAGGCGAACGCGAAGCGGATCTACCAGGACCTGCTGGCGGCGTGGAAGGATGCCGATCCCGGCATTCCGCTGATCGAGCAGGTCAAAAAGGAGTACGCGCAGCTGCAATAGGCGCGATTTGCAGCGCCGCGCGGCTGGATTCGCGATACCCTGATTCCTTCGAACCCAGTACACTGGCATTCACAGCATGGAAGGCACGAATATCTCTCATTACCGGGTGCTGCAGCGGCTCGGCGGCGGCGGCATGGGCGTGGTGTTCGAGGCGGAGGACCTGAACCTCGGGCGGCACGTGGCCCTCAAGTTTCTGCCGGAGGAACTGGCGCGGGACGTGCATGCGTCGGAGCGCTTTCGCCGCGAAGCGCGGGCAGCGTCGGCGCTGAACCACCCCAACATCTGCACCATTCACGAAATCGGCGAGCACGAGGGCCGGCAGTTCATCGCCATGGAACTGCTGGAGGGGCACACGCTGAAGCACGTGATTGCCGCGCGGCCGATGGATATGCACACGGTGCTGGACCTGGCCATCCAGATCGCGGACGCGCTGGACGCGGCGCACAGCAAAGGCATCGTGCACCGCGACATCAAGCCGACAAACCTGTTCGTCACCAACCGCGGGCAGGCGAAGATTCTCGATTTCGGGCTGGCCAAGGTGAGCGGAGAGCGGCCGGAGTCGGCGGAGACGGCGGATTCGCGCAACCTGACCGGCACCGGCAGCACGGTAGGCACGGCGGCGTACATGTCGCCGGAGCAGGCGCGGGGCAAGGAACTGGACGGGCGCACCGACCTGTTCAGCTTCGGCTCGGTGCTGTACGAGATGGTCACGGGGCGGCTGGCGTTCTCGGGAGAGACGTCGCCGGTGGTGTTCGAGGCGATTCTCAACCGGCAGCCGGTTGCGCCGTCGCGCATTAACGCCGAGGCGCCGGGCAAGCTGGAAGACATCATTTTGCGGCTGCTGGAGAAGGACCGCGACCTGCGCTACCAGAGCGCATCGGACCTGCGGGCGGACTTGAAGCGGGTGCGGCGGGAAGTTGAGTCGGGGCCAACGGCGGCAGCGCCGCGCCGGGACAGCGATCCGTCGGCCGCGGCGGCAGCTCCGATGCCGGCCACGGCGATTGCGTCGAGCACGGCTTCCGCGCCGGTTCTGCCCGTATCTGGACCTGTGACCGCCGCAGCGCCTGCCGCGGCGAGTCGCTGGAAGATGTGGTCGGTGGTGGCGGTGATCGCGCTGATTGTAGGCGCGGTCGGGGCATACCTGGCGCTGGGGCGCGGCGGAAAGATGACGGAGAAGGACCAGATCCTGGTCGCCGACTTCGCCAATACGACCGGCGACGCCACCTTCGACGGCACGCTGAAGCAGGCGCTGACGGTGGCGCTGCAGCAATCGCCGTATCTCAACGTCGTACCTGAACAGAAGGTGCAGAAGACGTTGAAGCTGATGAACCAGCCGGCGGACACGCGCATCACCAGCGACGTGGGGCGGGAAATCTGCCAGCGCAATGGCGTCAAGGCCATGCTGGTCGGCTCGATTTCCAGCCTCGGCAGCCAATACGTACTGACGCTCACGGCGGTCAATGCGACCACCGGAGACACGCTGGCGGATGCGCAGCAGCAGGCCGGGCGCAAGGAGGAAGTGCTGAACGCGCTGGGCAAGGCGGCGTCGGAGGTGCGCAAGAAGCTGGGCGAGTCGCTGGCGTCGGTGGAGAAATTCGACAAGCCGTTGCCGGAGGCGACCACGAGTTCGCTGGAGGCGCTGAAGGCTTACACCC
>DASUBK010000201.1:0-2432 GCA_035763305.1 Terriglobales bacterium
CGCGGCCGCGATGCGGGAAGTTTCCGCCAAGCACATCCAGGCGACGATCGAGAAGCTGGTCAGCTTCGGAACGCGGCTGACCATCGGGCCGGCCGACCAGGCGCAGGTGGATGCCGGGCACGGCATCGGGGCGGCGCGCGCCTGGATCAAGAGCGAGTTCGAGCGCTACTCGCAGGCGTGCGGCGGCTGCCTGGAGGTTAAGGAAGATCGCTTTATCCAGCCCGCCGGCGGACGCATCAAGGAACCGGTGGAGCTGGTGAATGTCTATGCGGTGATGAAGGGCACCGATCCCGAGGCGGCCAAGCGGATGTACCTGGTCACCGGGCACTACGACTCCCGGGCCAGCAATGTCATGGACGCGAACACGCCCGCGCCGGGAGCGAACGACGACGGCAGCGGCACGGCGGTCAGCCTGGAATGCGCCCGCGTGCTCAGCCAGCACAAGTTCCCGGCCACCATCATCTTCCTGACCGTCGCGGGCGAGGAGCAGGGTCTCGACGGCAGCAAGCACTTCGCCGAGATGGCCCAGAAAGAAGGCTGGGAGCTGCTGGGAGTGCTGAACAACGACATCGTCGGCGGGGACAACACGCCGGGACAGAACACACACCGGGTGCGCGTGTTCTCCGAGGGCATCCCCCTGGTGCTGACCAACGCGCCGGGGTTCGTGGCCAGCACGCCCACGGGATCGGCGGCAGGCGACGCGCAGCAGGCGGCGGCCTCGCGACCGGCGCCAAAGCCGATTCCGGGTGAGGACGCGGCCAAGCTGCGCTCCATCCGCCAGTACGGGGAGGAGAACGATTCGACGTCGCGGCAACTGGCGCGCTTCATCCATGAAGAGGCCGCACCATACCTGCAACATCGCTTGAGCAAAGCGGGGATGACGGTGGCGGCCGGCGGCTTCGAGCCGGTGATGGAATTCCGTCCCGACCGCTTCGGGCGCGGCGGGGACCACACCTCGTTCAATGCGGAAGGATTCGCCGCCGTGCGCATTACCGAGTGGCGGGAAAATTACCATCACCAGCACCAGAACCCGCGGACGGAGAACGGCATCGAATACGGAGACCTGCCGAAATTCGTGGACTTCGACTATGCCGCGAATGTCGCCCGGGTCAACGCCGCGACGCTGGCCCTGCTGGCCTCGGCCCCGGCTCCTCCGCAGAACGTGAAAATCGAAACCGGGAAACAGGAAAACACGACGACCTTGAAGTGGGACGCGGCCCAGGGCGCCAGCGGCTACGAAATCGTGTGGCGCGACACCACCTCGCCGGATTGGGAATACGGGCGCAAGGTCGGCGATGTGACCACCTTTACCCTGCAAATGTCGAAAGACATGTCGGTGTTCGCCGTGCGGGCGGTGGACGCCAGGGGCCATCGCAGCCTGGCGGTGATCCCGCAGCCGGAGCGTTGATTTGCCTCCCAGAAGAAATTTCGGCGGCGGCGGCGGATTCCGCAGCACCATGTCGCTGGGACTGCCGCCTTTCTACGGCGCGGTGAAGTGGCTGGTCATCGTCAACAGCGCCATTTACCTGCTGATGCTGGTCGTCCAGGGCGTGGCGCCGGGGGTGGCGCGCGGCATTTACGCGCTCGGGTATCTGACCCCGACGGCGGTGATGCACGGCTGGATCTGGCAACTGGTGAGCTACTCCTTCTTCCACCTCGGCCTCTTCCACATCCTGTTCAACATGATCACGCTGTGGATGTTCGGGGCCTTGCTGGAACAGGGCGGCTGGCGCAGCAACCAGTTCTACGAGTTTTATTTCACCTGCGTGGTGGGCGCGGCGGTGACGACGATCGCCGTTTCCTACCTGGGGCTGGTGGCGCCCTTCACCTGGCTGGGGGTGACGCCGCTCACGGCCACCGCAGGCTCGTCGGGCGGGATTTACGGAATCATGATCGCGGTCGCCGTGCTGTATGGCGACTCGGAGTTCATGATGTTTCCCCTGCCGATCACCATCCGGGCCAAGTACCTGGTGGCGATCTTCGTGTTTATCTCGCTGGCGGGGGCGCTGCAAGGCGGGCGTGGCGAGTCGGTAGCCAACTTCGCGCACCTCGGCGGGGCGCTGGTCGGCTATCTCTACCTCAAGCTGCTGCCGCGCGGCGGGCTGATGTTCGCCACCTCGGAGCGCTATTACGGAGTGCGCAACTCCTACTACCGCTGGAAGCGACGGCGGGCGGCGAAGAAGTTCGAAGTCTACATGCGCAAGCACGACCGCAGCGAGTTCTTCGACGAGTACGGCAACTATCGCGACCCCAAGGACAAGGAAAAGGGCAACGGCGGGTCGTCGAACTCGAACTGGGTGAACTAGTGGTCGGCAGCCAGCACCCAGCACCCAGCACCCGGCATCCAGCACAATCCGCAGTACCCCCTTCGTGACTACACCTTCGTGGAGCCTTCGTGTCCTTCGTGTGAACCGGCCCTGCTCGTTCACACG
>DASUBK010000202.1:0-8940 GCA_035763305.1 Terriglobales bacterium
CGGGAACGTACTTCGCCATCAACAGCCCGGCGGGAATCGTCGGGCAGACGGCGCAGCAGGCGGCCAGCACCATTAGCGGCTGGGGATTCAGCGTAAGCGCTGCCGATATCCAGGCGCTGGCCACCTCGGTCGGCGAGAAGACCATGCTGAACCGGACCGGCGGCGCTCCCGCCTTTGCCGTCGGGATGGCGCACATCTTCTCGCACAGCCTGGGCGGCGAAATGATGGCCCTGTGGTACCACTTCGCCATCATGTTCGAGGCGCTGTTCATCCTCACCATCCTCGACGCCGGCACGCGCGTCGGCCGCTTCATGCTGCAGGATTGGCTGGGGCACTTCTACCAGCCGCTGGGACGCACCGGTTGGTACCCCAGCGTGTTGCTCACCAGCGCGCTGATGGTCGCCGCCTGGGGATACTTCCTGTGGCAAGGTGTGAAGGACCCCCTGGGCGGTATCAATTCGCTGTGGCCGCTGTTCGGGATCTCCAACCAGTTGCTGGCCACGGTCGCGTTTTGCGTGGCGACCACCATCCTGGTGAAAGCGGGCAAGGCGCGCTACGCCTGGGTGACGCTGGCGCCGCTGTGCATGCTGGTGGCGGTCACTTTCACCGCGTCGTACCAGAAGATCTTCAATCCCAACCCGCGCATCGGCTTCTGGGCGCACGCGCAGCAGTTGGCGGCGGAGGCGGCGTCCAACCCGGGGAGTGGCGGCGAACTGGCGAAACTCGCCTTCAACGACCGCCTGGACGCGGTGGTCACCGGGGTGCTGGTGTGCATGGTGGCGCTGATCGTCTTCGAGGCGGCGCTGGAGTGGGTGCGAGTGCTGTCGGGCAAGAAAGAGGCGCGGGTCAGCGAGGCGCCGTTTGTCTTGTCGCGCTTCAGCGAGGCGGAGGGATGAGGGAGTTCTACCGCAAAGGACGCGAAGGGGCGCAAAGGGCGGGCGCAATTCTGCGCGCCACGCTGCGCGAGATCTTCGAGGAATCGGCCTACGAACGATTCCTGCAGCGCAATGCGATTCCGCCATCGCGGGCCGCTTATGAGGAGTTCGCGCGCGAGATGGCGGTGCAGCGGCAGTCCAGGCCGCGCTGCTGTTGAAAGTTTGTGGCACCGCCGCCCACGGCTGTGAATTATGGGAGCTGCAGCACAGCCGGGGGCGGCTGTGCCACAGCATGGGAACTCGGGGTACACTGGGCGCGATGCGGGTTCTGGGAATTGATTGCGGCGGCGAGTTCACCGGCTACGGGGTAGTCGAGCAGGACGGCAGCGGGGAACTGCACTGTCTGTGCGAGGGCGCCATCCGGCTTTCGCCGCGCGAGCCACTGCCCGCGCGCTTGAAAAAGATCTTCGACGGCCTGTGCAGCGTGATCGGGCAGCAGCGGCCGGACGTGGTCGCGATCGAGGACGTGTTCTACGCGGTGAACGCCAAGTCGGCGCTCAAGTTGGGCCAGGTGCGCGGCGTAGCCATGCTGTGCGCGGCGCATTGCGGCCTCCAGGTCGCGGAGTACGCGCCGCTTTCCATAAAATCGGCAGTGGTGGGTTACGGCAAGGCAGAAAAGATCCAGGTACAGGCGATGATCACGCGCCTGCTGCGCCTGCAGGCGCCTCCCGAGTCGCCCGACGCCGCCGATGCGCTGGCCATCGCCATCTGTCATCTGCACACCGCCGGCACGCTGGCGCGACAGGCGGCGGCATCTAAGTAACAGGGGCTAGAGGCTGGGGACTAGGGACTAGGGAAGAGGGACTGAAAGCAATCATGAAGGTTCTCGCGGTTCTAGGGTTCCTGACTGTCGCGATGGCGGTCTGCGCGGCGCAAACGCCCAACCTGCATCCGGACACGCCGCCGCAGAAGGCGGTACAGACGATCACCTTCAGCTTCGCCCTCGTAGGCGCATCGCCGGGACACTATTCGATCGCGGTAGATGACACCGGCAAGGCCGCTTACCGCGCCGACGACCTGGCTCCGGCCGGCAACTCCGGCGGCGCTCCCGGCAACAGCACCGGCGAACCGTACATGGTCAAGGTCGAACTCACGCCCACGACCACCACGCGCATCTTCGAGGCGGCCAAGCAGGTAAATTTCTTTCAGGGAGACTTCGACCTCAAGGGCCGCCGCCTGGCGAACATGGGGGCGAAGACGCTCTCTTATTCCGACGGGATCAGGGAATACCAGACCAGCTACAACTACTCGCAGAATCCCGTGATCATGGACCTGACGCAGCTCTTCGAGCGGCTGGGGGCGACGCTGGAATTCGGCCGCCGCCTGGCGTACGAGCACAAGTACGATCGCCTCGGACTGGAAGCGGAGTTGAAGTACATGACCGATCAGGAACAAAAGGGCAGCCTGGTCGATCTCCAGGTGGATGCCCCGGTGCTGCAGGTGATCGCCGACGACAGCGCCGTCATGAACATCTCCCGCCACCGCGCGCAGGCGCTGCTGGACAAGATCAAGGGCTCGAGCAGCGGAGAAAAACCCGCCGCCGGTCCGCGCTGATTTGGCTCCCATAGCAGTCTTCCGGCGAAGATATTCGCAACTATCCGCGACCACTTAGGTTCTAATAGGTGTAAGGCGAAATCCCAGGGAGGAGTTATGTCAACGCAATGGGCAGGAAGAGCGGCGAGCCTGGCGGTGCTGGTGGCGCTGGCGGCGTGGCCGGCGCTGGCCGACTCGCATGCGCGCATCGTTCGCTTGAGCTTCCTCTCCGGCGACGTGCAAATGGACCGCAATCTCGGCAGCGGCTTCGAAAAGGCGATCCTGAACACGCCCCTGACGGAAGGCATGAAGCTGCAAACGGGCTCCAACTCCCTGGCCGAAGTCGAGTTCGAGGACGGGACCACGATGCGGCTGGCGCCCGACAGCGCGGTCGAGTTTCCCCAACTGGCGCTTGGCGAGTCCGGCGGCAAGCTGACTACGGTCCAGGCCAACGACGGCACGGTTTATTTCAACGTCATTCATAAAGGCGACGACCGGTTCCAGGTGCGCTTTGCCGACCGCAGCATCGATCTCACCCGCGCGGCGCACTTCCGGCTGGACATCAGTCCCACCGACGTCCAAGTAGCGGTGTTCAAGGGCAAGGTGCCGGTGCAAGGTCCGGGTTCCACGCTGGTGGAGGTCAAGAGCCACGAGGACGTCACCCTGTACGAGGGCGGCAGCGGCAAGTACGAGCTGGCCAAGAGCTACTCGCCGGACCAGTACGACAGCTGGGACAACGACCGCATTGAGTACCAGAAGGACTACAGCAAGGGGCTCTCGAGCTATAACCTGCCGGCTCAGTACGGCATCAGCGATCTCAGCTATTACGGCTCCTGGTACAGCTATCCGGGATATGGATACCTGTGGCGTCCCTACGGCGTCGCCTACTCGTGGGACCCGTTCTACAGCGGCGGCAGTTGGGCCTATTACCCGGGCTTCGGCTATACGTTCGTTTCCAATTACGCCTGGGGCTGGATGCCCTACCGTTACGGCGCCTGGGCCTTTGTTCCCGGCTTCGGGTGGGGCTGGCAGCCGGGGAACGTGACCGTGTGGAACCCCACTCCGCGGGTGATCAATCCGCCGCATGGCTGGATTCCGCCCAAGCCGCCCAGCGGAGGCAATGTCATCGCCAACGGTGGAGGGACCGGTCCGGCCGGACGTGGTCCGGTTGGGGATCCGGCAGGGCCGGCGGGAACCGCATCGACCTTCACCGCGCGCACGCCGCGCATTCCGCCTTCGCTGCGCGCGACGGTGCCAGTGGGTCCGCCTCCGGCCGGAGTAACGCTCCCTCCGCAGGAGCGCATGCCACGCTGGGGCGCCCGCGGTCCGCGAGCGGTGGAAGGTGAAGGCATGCGTGCCGGCCGGCCGATGCCGATGCCCGTGCCGCGCAGCACTCCGCACGTCAGCGCAGCGCCTCCGGCAAGCGCACCGCGTATGAGCGCTCCGGCGCCGCGCATGAGCGCGCCGGCGGGGCCGCGGATGTCGGCGCCGGCGGGTCCTCGCTCCGCGCCCTCGCCGCACGTCGGCGCGACACGTGTTCCGCACTGATAATCTCAGGTTCGTAACTTAGGCCGGTCTTGAATGAGACCGGCCTTTTTCTTTCCCAGTTGCGAATCCGGAATCCGGCGGGTAAGAGAGCGTGATTTCGCGGTCGCCGCGGCTGCGGCGTGGCACAATGAGCGCCTGCGAAGGTGCGCCATGGCGACTACGGTTCGTCCTCCCGCCGTGGCCGGACGGTTTTATCCCGGGGATCCGGCCACTCTTCTGCGCGATGTCCGCTCCTACACCGAGCCAGGCGAGCACAAGCTGGCGGCGCTGGGCTGCGTGGTGCCGCACGCGGGTTACATGTATTCCGGACACGTAGCGGGCGCCGTCTTCGCTGCCTTGGAACTGCCGCGGCGCTTTCTCATCCTCTGTCCCAATCACACTGGGGCAGGTGAGCCGCTGGCGCTGTACAGCCAGGGCCGCTGGCGCACGCCGCTGGGCGAGGTGGCGGTGGATGGGGAACTGGCTGCCGCGCTCAAGCGTCAATGCGATTGGCTCACCGACGATCCCGAGGCGCACCGCAGCGAGCACGCGCTGGAAGTGCAACTGCCGTTCCTGCAGGCGATGGTGGGTAAGTTTACCTTCGTTCCGATTGCCGTAGGGGTCGGGCAATACGAGCCGCTGGTGGCTTTGGGCGAAGCGATGGCGCGCACGCTGGCCGGACACGAGCGCGAGGTTCTGATCGTCGCCTCCAGCGACATGAACCACTACGAGAGCGACTCGATCACGCGCGAAAAAGACGCCAAGGCGATCCAGCGCATCGTCGCGCTCGATCCGCAGGGACTGTATCGCGTGGTGAAGACGGAGCCGGTGAGCATGTGCGGCTACGGTCCGACGGTCGCCATGCTGACCGCCAGCCTGGCCCTGGGCGCGAAGGAGGCGCGGCTGATCAAGTACGCCACTTCGGCCGATACCTCCGGCGACCGGGAATTTTGCGTGGGATACGCCGGGATCGCGGTTCTCTAGCCAAATTAGAGGAGGAGTCATCCCGAGCAAAGCGAGGGATCTGCTTGAATCGCGACGAGATTCGTAGTGTTTACAACAGATCCCTCGCTTCGCTCGGGATGACTTGCGCATGAATCCTTCGACTCAGGCGAGCGCACGAAACACCGCCGCGGCCTTCTCCAGCGGCAACGTTTCCGCGCGGGCGTCGGTGCGCACTCCGGCGGCTTTCAGCGCGGCCTTGATCTTCGAATCGTCGTAGCGCGCCTTGAGGTTATTGATCAGCGTCTTGCGCTTCTGCGCGAAGGAGAGCTTCAGAAAGTCCTGGAAGCCCTGCTCCGCGACCGCCAGCTTCTCGAACTGCGGCGCGATGCTCAGCCGGATCACCGTGGAATGCACCGCCGGCGGCGGCGAAAACGCTCCCGGCGGCAGGGTAAACAGTTTCTCCACCTGCGCGTACATCTGCGCCGTGGCCGAGAGCAGCCCGTACTCGCTTCCGCCGGGCTGGGCTGCGATGCGGTCGGCGACTTCCTTCTGCACCATAATCACGATCGTCGACAGCAGGCGGTGGAAGGAGAACAGCCGCAGCAGGATGTCGGAGGTGATGTAGTACGGGATGTTGCCGACCACGCGCGCCGGCTCGACCGGGGCAGGGGATAGGCCGGCGAGTTGGCCGACCGGCGGGCCGAGCAGGTTGGCGAGGTCGATGGTGAGAATATCGGCCTCGATGATCTCGACGTTCGGCCGGGCGGCAAACTTCATGCGCAGCTGCGCCGCCAGCACGCGGTCGAGTTCGATGGCGATCAACTGGCCGGCGCGCTGCGCCAGTTCCGCGGTCAAGGCGCCGCGGCCGGGACCGATTTCCACCACCCGGCTGCGCGAGACATCGCCCAGCGCCGCCACGATGCGTTGCGCGGCGCCGCGGTCGGCAAGGAAGTTCTGCCCCAATTTGGCACGCGGCTTGGGGCGATTGGTGCTCGGCTTGCGGCCGCCGCCGGGGGCGGCGTTGACCCTCTTTCCATTCGGCATTTAGACTCACTTGCGCTACGCGGGCACTCAGCGCTGTGACTCGATCCGGCCCGGGAGGTAGCTCTCCATGAACGTCGTGTTCGCGGCGTCGGAGTGTGTTCCGTTTTCCAAGACCGGTGGCCTGGCCGACGTGGTGGGAGCTTTGCCTCCCGCGCTCACTGCCCTCGGACACAAGGTTACGGTCTTGCTTCCCAAGTACAAGCAGACCCGGCTGGCCAAGGCCGACCCGATCCTGAAGAGCGTCACCGTCCCCTTCGACGACCGCTACCGCTTCTGCTCGGTGCTCGACGGCGGCCAACTCTCCGGCGTGCACTTCTACTTTATCGACTATCCGCCCTTCTTCGATCGCGACGCGCTGTACGGAACTTCGCTGGGGGATTACCGGGACAACGCGGAGCGATTCGCCCTCTACAGCCGCGCGGTGCTGGAAACCTGCAAGATTATCGGCGCTCCCGACATCTTTCACTGCCATGACTGGCAGTCGGCCTTAATTCCGCTGCTGCTGCGCAGCCTGTACGCCGAAGATCCGGTGCTGGGGAACATCCCCACGGTGTTCACCATCCACAACATGGGCTACCAGGGCCTGTTTCCTCCCGACACGCTGCCGCTGCTGCTGCTGCCTTGGGACCTGTTCACCATCGACAAGCTGGAGTTCTACGGCAAGGCGAATTTCCTCAAGGGCGCGCTGGCCTTTGCCGACTTCGTCACCACCGTCAGCAAAAAGTACGCGCAGGAAATCCAAACCGCGGAATACGGCTTCGGTCTTGAAGGCGTGCTGCGCGGGCGCGCCACCACCGTCACCGGCATCCTGAACGGCGTGGATTACAACGAATGGAGCCCGGAGAAGGACAAGAACATCGCCGCGCATTACTCCGCCCAGGACCTTAGCGAAAAAGCGAAATGCAAGCAGGACCTGCTGGCGGCCTTCGGCTGCGACGCCGATCCCCGGCTGCCGGTGATCGGCATCGTCTCGCGCTTCGCCGCGCAGAAGGGTTTTGACCTGATCGCGCAGGTGGCCGACCGCCTGGCGCGCGAGGAGATGATCGTGGTGACGCTGGGCTCCGGCGACAAGGAGTACGAGGAACTCTTCCGCCGCCTGAACAAGCAGTATCCCGGAAAGTTCCCGCTGAAGATCGCCTACGACAACGTCATCGCGCACAAGATCGAGGCGGGCAGCGACATGTTCCTCATGCCCTCGCGCTACGAGCCCTGCGGCCTGAACCAGATTTACAGCCTGCGCTACGGCACGGTGCCGGTAGTGCGCGCCACCGGCGGTCTGGACGACACCATCGAACCGTGGGACCCGCAGACGGGACGGGGCACCGGCTTTAAGTTCACCGAGTACACCGGGGAGGCGCTGCTGGCCACTGTCCGCGCTGCGCTGGCCGCCTACAAGGACCAGAAGGGCTGGCAGCAGTTGATGCGCAACGGCATGGCCAAGGATTTTTCCTGGAACGCTTCGGCCCGGGAGTACGCGCGCATCTACGAGCGGGTGAAGCAGTCGCCGCTGTTCGTGAATGCAGCGTCGGCGCCGGTGCCTGTGGCGAGGCGATCGCAGGGATAAGTTTCCGCAGGCGAGGGCGCCTGCGGCTACGTAATTTGGAAAGAGAGTCTACGCCTGGGCGAAGTGGGCGTCGGCCAGCAGTTCGCATTCTTCGATCATGGCCGCCACGCCGAACTCGTGCTTGCCGGTGACCTGTTCCACGCGCACGACGCGGCACTTGCAGCGCATCCAGGTCTCCTGCGTCGGCAGCATTCCCTGGGGAATAGGCAGCACGACTTCCAGGGTGGTGCCTTCGGCGACCCGCGCTTGCATGTAGAGGAAGACCCCGCGCATGCTGATGTCGCGGGTGTGGGCCTGCATCACTTCTTCTTCAACTTCGCGGAGCAGTTTGACGTTGACCGGCGCCTTGACGGCGACTCGCCGCGCAGCGCGTTTTTCCTGCTTGGGCTTTTGCATGGACATCCCTGGGCCATGCGCAGCTTAACAAAGCGGCCGCGCCATTGCACGCGGAATTGTAGGGAAATCCGCGTTACCGCCGCGAGTTACTACCGTTTTGACGATGGCTGCAGGACCAGCGTTTGAACCTTGGCGGTGTCGACGGCGGCCGCGGAAAACGGCAGGACAAACGTGCGGCCCTCGTACCAGGCGCTCCACTGATCGTTGAAGTGCTCGCTGAGCAGGTTGTCGGTCTGGCCGTTGACGATATTGAGCGTGCTGCGGTCGAAATCCGCAAAGTCCACGGTCAGCCGCTCCGATGGCCCGAAAGTTCGGCCCACCTGCTTGACGGTGTAGCGCCCGCCGGACTGCGGCTTTTCGCCCGGCCCGGCGAAGTATTTCAGCAGCGGCAGGCGGCCGAACAGCAGGTGGCGCAACTCGATGGGAGAGGCCTTTCCCCATTGCCAGCGGCTGAGGTCGCCGGGAGCATTGGTTGAGGCTACGGCTTTCTCCACCGCCTGGGCGAGCACGGCGTTGACGCTGTCCGCGCCCGGTGGCAGCCAGCGTACCGGCTGGTGCAGCAGCACGTTCTCGACGAAGGCGGTCATCATCGGCCAGTGATACTCCAAAGCCAATTCGCCCAGCTTCGGACGCAACAGCGCGTTCACGAATTCCGCGCGCGCCCGCGTCTCGATCACTGCGGCGGCGGAGTCCATCGTCAGCCGTCCATCCCACTTGCGCAGGATGTCGGCGGCCTGGCGCGCTCGCGGCGAGGCGTTCTTCTGGTTATCGACGGCGTAGACCATGCGCTCGGCGCAGAAGCGGTCGTAGTCGGAATAAACCTCAGTCTGCAGCGCCAGCATGTCGGCGGCGCTCAGCTTCTTGCCCGACTGGAGCACGTGGTAGATGCGGTCGGTTCGGAAGGGCGCCTCCCACTCGTCGCTGATGTAAAACGAGTATCCGTCCGGCGTGATGCGCCCGTTGGCAGTGGCCAGCACGCCTGAAGGGGGATCGAAG
>DASUBK010000203.1:0-8315 GCA_035763305.1 Terriglobales bacterium
CTGGTTCACCGCCACCTGGTTGCGGCTGGGTGGATCGAGCGTGTGGTGGCTGCGCATCGCGCTTACCGCCCTGGGCTTGGCCGGCGCAGGGCTGTTTCTCTGGTGGTATCGGAAGATGGCGCAGCGGCAGGCCGGCATGTCCGTCGATAAAGCGGGCAGCGACGAAACCGACGTCCTGGTGCATGACGCCGCGCAACGTCTGCGTACCTCGCAGCGGGGACTCAAGTTGAAGGAATTGCCGCTGATCTACGTGCTCGGTCCCGCCGGCGCGACCAAGACCACGACCGTCGTCAATTCCAGCCTGGAGCCTGAATTGCTGGCCGGCCAGGTCTACCAGGACAACAACGTCGTACCCACCAGGTCGGCGAACCTCTGGTACACGCGGGAAACGCTGCTGATGGAAGCATGCGGAGCGCTGCTCAACCATCCCGCGCGGTGGGCGCGGCTGATCCGGAACCTGCAACCGGGTAAGCTGGCCAGCGCCATGAGCCGCAGCCGGCAGGCGCCGCGCGCCGCCCTGGTCTGCTTCGATTGCGAGGCCTTCCTCCAGCCGGGCGCCAGCGAGGCAGTTCCCGCCTCCGCCCGGCTGTTGAACACACGCCTGCGGGAAGTCTCGGAAATGCTCGGAATCAATCTTCCCGTGTACGTGCTGTTCACCAAGTTGGACCGGTTGCCGTTCTTTGCCGACTACGTGCGCAATCTGAGCGATGCGGAAGCGGCCCAGGTGCTGGGCGCGACGTTGCGCATGCGCACCGCCGGCGTCTATGCGGAAGAACAAACGCGCGACCTGAACAAGGCCTTCGACGACCTTTTCTGCTCGCTGGCGGAGAAGCGAATCGAACTGCTCGCCCGCGAGGCCGGCCAGAGTCACGGCGGGATCTACGAGTTCCCCCGCGAATTCCGCAAGCTGCGCACCTTGCTGGTGCAGTTCCTGGTGGACATGGCGCGTCCCAGCCAGCTCACGACCAATCCCTTCCTGCGCGGCTTTTACTTTTCGGGGGTGCGCGCGGTCATGGTGGCGGACTCGGCGCAGCCGGCGGCGGTGCGCGAGACGGCGCAGGCCGCGCGCGCAGGCGCCGGCGCGACGCGCATGTTCAATTTCGCCGACGCCAGGCCCGCGGCCGCTGTGGTGGATGCGCCCGCGCGCGCTCCGGCCCTGAAGAAGGTGCCGCAGTGGATTCTCCTTCCCCGCCTGTTTCATGACGTTCTGGTCAAGGATCAGGTGGCAATGGGCGCCAGCGGCTTCAGCGCCAAGGTGAGCATGCTGCGCCGCGTCCTGCTCGCTGCCTCCTGCGTCGTGTGCCTGATCGCTGCGATCGGCTTCATCGTTTCCTTTACGTCCAACCGAAAGCTGGAGACGCAGATCAACTCCGCCGCCAGCCAATTGCAGAGCGTGAGGCTCGCGCCCGGAGAATTGCCTTCGCTCCTCGACCTGCAGCGCCTGGATTCGCTGCGGGGCTGCGTAGAGACGCTGCAGGGCTACAGGAAGGACGGCGCGCCGTGGTCCATGCGCTGGGGATTGTTTGTCGGCAACTCCATCCTGCCGGACGCGAAAAAAATCTACTTCGCCCGCTTCCAGCAGTTGATGTTCGGCGCCTCACAACAGGCGTTGCTGGCGAATTTGCAGAAGCTTCCCGCTGCTCCCGGCGCCGGCGACAGCTACGGCGCCGGCTACGACACGCTGAAGGCCTACCTCATCACCACGTCCAACCACGACAAGAGCACCAAGCTCTTCCTCGCGCCGGTGCTGGTGGACCGCTGGCTTGCCGGAAGAGAGCTGGATGCGGAGCGCTCCGCGCTGGCGCGGGCGCAGTTTGAGTTCTATGCCGGCGAACTGGCATCGGAAAACCCGTTCTCCGCCGAGAATGACTCGCTCGCCGTGGAACGCGGGCGGAGCTACCTGTCGAAGTTCGCGGCCATCGACCGCATGTACCGCGCCTTGCTGGACGAGGCAAATCGCAAGTCCCCGCCGATCCGCTTCAACAGCCAGTTCCCCGGCTCCGCCAACGCGGTCATCGACAACAAAGAGGTGGAAGGCGCCTTCAGCAAGGACGGGTTCGCGTTCGTGCAGGACGCGATTGCCAATTCCAGCCGCTTCTTCGCCGGGGAGGAGTGGGTGCTGGGCACGCAGACCTACGGCAACTTCGATCGCGCCGCCATGGAAGGCGACCTGCGCGCGCGCTATCGCTCCGACTTCGTCGAGCAGTGGCGCGCGTTCCTCAAGGCGGCCACGGTACTCCGCTATGGCGGTCCGGCCGACGCGGCGCGCAAGCTGACGCTGCTCAGCGGCAACCAGTCCCCGCTGCTGGCGCTGTTCTGGCTGGCCTCGACGCACACCGCCGTCGCCGACCCGGAGATCGCGGGTGCGTTCCAGTCGGTTCAAGCGGTGGTACCACCGGGCGCCGATCGCTACGTCAGCGCGACCAACCAGCCGTACATGACAGCGCTGGCTAGCCTGCAGACTGCGACCGATCAACTGGCAAAGAGTCCCGCCGGCATGAATGACTTGAACGCCGTGGGCCTGGTGCGCAGCAGCGCCATGAGCGCCATGCAGGCCGCCCGTCAGACCGAGCAGGGATTCACGCCGGACCGCGTTGGCCAAGTCGATACGATCGCCGCCGCCCTCATGGAGGCTCCCATCAAAGCAGCGGAGGGCATCCTTCGCCCGCCAGGCTTGGACGGTGGTGCGGTTGCGGCTCTTTGCACGCAGTTCGCGCGACTGGGGGAGCGCTTCCCTTTCAACTCGCAAAGCAAAGTGCCGGCGGGGATGGCGGAGGTAAATGCACTGTACCAGCCCGGCTCCGGCGCGTTGTGGCAGTTCTACGAACAGCACCTCAAGCCGCTGGTGTTGCGGCAAGGAGGCGAGTTCGTGGTGAATCCCGCCAGCGGCGCGCGCATCAGCCCGCGCTTCCTGTCGTTCTTCAGCAACGCAGCCCTGTTCAGCGAGACGGTTTACCCTGCCGGTTCCACTCGGCCCAACCTGGCGTTCCGCCTCAAGCCTTACCCGGCGGAAGGCATCAGCGGGCCGGCACTGGATATCAATGGCCAGACCCTGGCAGCGCCCGGCGGCCCACGGCAGTTCACCTGGGATGGCGGCGACATGTCCACCGTCCGGGTCTCCGGCAAGCTGGGCAGCGCCGACGTGACCTTCCTGAGTTATGCGGGAAGCTGGGCGGTGTTCCAGTTCTTTTCGGAAGCGGACCGCTGGCAGACCCAGGGAAACGTTTCCACCGTGGAGTGGACGCCGCGCAGCGGGGCCAGCGGCCAGCCCATGATCGTAGCGGGCAGACCGCTCACCTTGCGCTACGACCTGGAACTGTCCGGCGCGCCGGTATTCAGCAAGAGCTTCCTCGCCAGCCTGCGCTGCTCAAGATGAAGGCATAGGCCGAACACATGGCAGCTGAGATCGGGCTCACCATCGACAAGCGCTACGAGGTCCTGGGGGAACTCGGGCGCGGCGGCATGGGCGTGGTGTACAAGGCTTCGGACCTGAAGATGGACCGCATCGTCGCCATCAAGGTCCTCACCACTCATGTGGTCGGCCGCGAGGAGTACCACGAGCGCTTCCTGCGCGAGGCGAAGTCCGTCGCCAAGCTGCAACACCCCAACATCGTCGTGGTCTACGACTACGGCGAGCACGCCGGCCAGCCCTACATGGCCATGGAGTACGTGGAGGGCACACCCCTAGACAAGATCATCGCCTCCGGCACGCCGCTCAGCCTTATCCTCAAGCTGGATTACATCATCCAGGTCTGCCACGCCCTCAACTACGCCCACCAGTTCGGCATCGTGCACCGCGATGTCAAGCCGGGCAACATCATGGTCCTCGAAGGCGGGCAGCGGGTGAAGTTGCTGGACTTCGGCATCGCGCGCGCCGGCGCTGCCAGCAATCTCTCCAAGAGCGGCCTGGCCATGGGGACCATCTATTACATGTCGCCGCAGCAGACGCGCGGCCAGAAAGACCTGGATGGCCGGGCGGACATTTTTTCTCTTGGGGCGGTCCTTTATGAGTTGCTCACCGGCACAGTGCCGTGGGTCGGCGAGAGCGACTACGAGGTGATGACCAAGATTGTTTCCGAGCCCTTCCCGCCTCTATCCACTCGCCTGCAGCAGTATCCCCCGCTGCTGGACAAGATCCTGGAGCGCGCGCTGGCCAAGGAAGTCGCCGACCGCTATCAAAAGGCCGAGGACATGGCCGGCGAATTGGCCGAGGTGCAGACCCCTCTCAAAGAGGAAATCCTGGCCGAGGCGCGCGTCTGCTTCGAGGAAGGCGACGCCTTTCGCGCCCACGACCTGGTCTCGCAAATCCTGCGCGTGGACACGCGCCATGGCGAGGCGCTGGAGTTCCGCAGCCGCTTGCAGCAGGTGGCGCACATCGAGGAAAAAGTCCAGCAGTTGCGCGAACTTCGCACTACGGCGGAGCAGGCCGTCGGCGAGAAGCGCTACGAAGAGGCGCTGGAAGCCATCGAGCAGGCGCTGTCGCTCAGCTCCAGCAACGCCGAGTTGCTGAGCTACCGGGAACTGATCAAGCAGGAGCTCCGGCGTCGCGGCGAAATCGTCAAGAAGCTCGAGTTGGCGAAGCGGGCCGAGGAGATCAGCGACTTGGCTTCGGCGCAGCAGCTCGTAGACAAAGTCCTGGAACTCGATCCGACCGACACCCAGGCGCGGATGATGAAGTCGGCACTCCTGCGCCGTTCCGAGGAGGAAGAAAAACGGACGCGCCTGCAGGAACTGGCCGAGCAGGTGCGCCGCGACGTGGCCGCGCACCGCTTCACCGCCGTGCGCGAGGCCATTCGCCAGATGGAGGCGATCGACCCTTCATTTCCTCCGCTGCCTTCGCTGAAACAGGCTGCCGTCGAGGGTTACGCGCACGAGATGCGCCGGCGCGAAATCGATAGCGCAGTCCGCGAATCGCAGCAGGCGCTCTCCGCCGGCAGCTTCCAGGAGGCGCTGGCGCTGGCCGATAAGGCGCTGGCCAAGTTCCCCGGCGACGCAGCGCTCCTTCGCCTTCGCTCGCAGGCAGAGGCTCGCCGCGACGCGGCCGCGCGCGAGCAACTCGTCCAGGGGCAAATTGCGGTCATCCGCAACCTCCGCGACAGCGGGGACGTCGAGCGCGCGCTGCAAACCGCGGAAGCCGCGCTGCAACAATTCGCCGGCGACACGCGCCTCCAGATTGCGGTGGAGCAGCTGCGGGACGCCGCAGAGCAGGAACGCCAAGCGCGCGCGCAGACGGACATCCTGGGCAAGGCGCGGGAATCGTTGCGCACCGGGGACTGCGATGGCGCCATCCACCTGCTGAGTGACGCAAGCATCGACTTTCCCAAGTCGGCTGAAATCCTTGCCCTGTTGCGGACAGCCCGCGAAGAAGCCGCCCGCAAGATCGCCGCCGCGAATGCGGAAAAGGCGCGGCAGCGCCAGGCCACCACCACCTTGCAGCACGCCCTGGCCGGCGAGCCGGATCCCGATGCGCAGGTGCGGCTGGCACAAAAGGCGTTGGAGAGCAGTCCCGGCAATGCCGTGCTGGAACGCCTTCTGGCCGACGCGCGCGCTCGCCGGCAGCGTATTGCCGAGAGCGTGGAACAAGCCCGCGTCCTGGAGAGCGCGGGCAACTACACGGACGCCCTGCACGAATGGGAACGCGTTCGCGAGGTCTGGCCGCAGCATCCGCGCATCCCCTGTGAGACCGCTCGCCTGCGCGAACTGGTGGAGAAGAGCAAGAGGCCGCCGGAGCCTTCAAAACCCGCTCCTCTTCCCCGGACCGCCGTGGCGCCTGCGGCGCAGGCGAAGGTTGGCGGCGAGCCGGTGGCCGCAGCCGCCCAACCGGCTCGTGATCTGTCGGCGACCGCCTTGCTATCTATCGCTCCGGCGGCCAAGCCGGTACGAGAGGTTGCGCCGGTTGTGGTGGCCGCGCAGCACAAGCCTCCCGCTGAGCGCACCCAACCTTCGCCGAAATCACGATTGCCGATCTATGCCGGCGCCGGAATCGCGCTGGCGCTGGCCGTGGCCGCCGGACTGTACTTCGCTTTGCGGCCGGCGCCCGGCGCCACGATTCGCTTCGAAGCCGATCCTGCGGGCACCGTCGTCGCCGTGGGGACGAGCAGTTGTTCCGCTCCTTGCGAGATGAAACTGCGTCCCGGCGACTACGAATTGAAGGCCACGCACGCAGGCTACGAACCGGTCATGCAGCGGATCGCGGTTGGGTCTACCGCGCAGAAGGTACCGCTCCAGCTCGTCGCTTTAACCCCGCGAGCGGCGCAGGTGACGATCGAAACCAACGTGGACCAGGCGGACGTGCTGGTGGACGGCGCGATGAAGGGCGTCACCACGGGAAACCGCACGACTCTCAGCATGCTTCCCGGCGCTTATACGGTGCGTGTAGAAAAGGCGGGGTTCGAATCGGCGGAGCAGCGCGTCGAGGTCGGCGAAGGCGCGGAAACACGGGTGCAGTTGGCGTTGCGCGAGGCCGCAGGCGCGACGCCTCCGGTGCGCGACCCCTACCTTATTATTAGGGCTCTCGCCGGGGCTACGGTGGCGGTGGACAGGTCTCCCCGCGGCACCGCTCCCGCGGACGGCACTTTTTCCCTGCAGGTAAAGCCCGGGCGGCACCTCTTGCAGGTATCTCTCAGCGGCTACGAGCCCTGGTCTACGCAGGTAACGGCAAAGCCCGGCGACAGCCTGGAAGTAACCGCCGCCCTCAAGGCGATTCCGATGCCGCCGGCGGTAGTGGCATTTTCGGCCAGCGCGCTGAATATTCAGCCGGGCCAGTCCAGCGAGTTGCGTTGGCAGACCCAGTCCGCAGCGGAGGTCTCGATCGATCACGGCGTAGGATCGGTTCCCGCCAGCGGGACGCAGGCCGTCAGTCCCACGACGACGACAACTTATACCTTGACCGCGCGCGGCGCGTCGCAATCGGTGCAGCGCAGTGTCACCGTAGCCGTCGTCGCCCCTGCTGCCGCGCCGAAACCATCCATCCTGACCTTCGATTCCGGCGCGGGGAAGTTGCAGCCCGGCCAGTCGACCAAGCTGATCTGGGCCACGCAAAATGCCGCTGAGGTCACTCTCGATCCCCTCGGCGCCGTGCCCGAGAACGGGTCGCGCGAGGTCACGCCGGCCCAAACCACCACGTACGTCCTGACCGCCAAGGGGGCCGGAGGCACCAGCACGCAGTCGCTGCGTATCACCGTCGAAGCCGCGCCGGAGACACCCAAGGTGGTGGCGCCGGTGGAGAACCCGGACATCAAGGCGATTCGCGAGACCATCCAGCGCTACAAAGACGCGTACGAGTCGATGAGCATGGACGAACTGGAGAAGGTGTGGCCGTCCATCGCCAAGAGCAAAAAGGACGCGATCAAGGAGAGCTTCAAGACGGTACGCGCCATCAAGATTCGCCACGAGTGCGGCCAGCCTGCGATCAGCGGCGATAGCGCGCAGTGCGAGTGCTCCGAGACCGTCTCCTACACCACCGACAAAGTGCAGAAGGCGCAGCCGGTGTCGGTACTTTTTCTGCTGCGCAAAGCGTCGGGAAGGTGGGTGGTGCAGGATCACCGCGCGCGATAATTTTCTTCGCGGGCATTCCCCAAATGAATCTCCCACTTTGGGCGCGGCCCGTTTCAGTTGTGCCGCCAAGCCGGGCTTCCGCGTTGACACCTTAACTACCCTTAGCTACGCTCGCGTTCGCTCGACAGATTCAGGGCCCCGCACACATATCTGTTGTCCCGTTTTGGGGAATCGATTCCTCGACGCAGTATGCGTGCTCCCCCAAGGGACTCCCCCGCCCTTGCCGTGAAGCCAATCATCCCCATACGGAAACGATCGTCTGTTTTTCCCGTGGGTTTCATCCGGGGATGCGTCGGCCTCGGAACGGAATCCACGCGCCCCGCGGAAGGTGTCCTATGGCCCGCCGATTTGCTTCATGCGGATTCTTTCTTTCCTGCATTCTTCTCCCGCTGATCACGGTTTTGCTGAGCGCTACCATGGCTCTCGGCGATACCGAGGTGGCTCTGACCTCCGACCACCCCAGCAACCACTCGGCAATCGGCGAAACGGTGGTCTTCACCGCCACGGTGACGGATAAAACCGACCCTCCGGGCGTGCCCACGGGATACGTGAAGTTCAAGCAGGGCGACCTCGTCCTCGCCCGGGCGCAGTTGCATTCGGGAGCGGCTACCTTCGCGACCGCGGTACTGAACGCCGGCTCGCACGAGATTACGGCCTTGTATGAAGGGGAGGGCTCCTTCCCCTCCTCCTTCACCGCGACGGCATTGACGCATGTTGTCGATGCCGCTTCGCGCGCGGTGCTGGTCGAAGTGGTGCTC
>DASUBK010000204.1:0-9638 GCA_035763305.1 Terriglobales bacterium
ACGCCTTCGCGTGCTTGCTGGCATGCCGGTTCGGCGAACTGTCGCAGCACCTGGTTCCGCCGCACTCCTGGCACGTCCGCAAATGCACCCAGCGCGCCCCGATCTTCAC
The DNA here is from genome assembly GCA_035763305.1 of Terriglobales bacterium. GTDB lineage: Bacteria > Acidobacteriota > Terriglobia > Terriglobales > Acidobacteriaceae > DASUBK01. The sequence goes on from DASUBK010000204.1 coordinate 110, forward strand.
GCACTCCTCGCACTCCCGCCGCTGGGCATGCTTGACGCTCTTGATCGCGCCCAGATGAGCGCAGCTTCCCTCTGCCATGGCTCTCCTCTTTCTACGCCGCGTGCAGCACGCGATGGACGAACGACACCGCGATCGATCCCTCGCCCACCGCCGACGCCACCCGCTTCACATTCCCGCCGCGCACATCCCCCACCGCGAACACCCCGGGCAGGCTCGTCTCCAGCAGGTACGGCGGCCTCTTCAGCGGCCAGTGCGCCGCCGCCAGGTCCTCCGGCGTAAGCTCCGGGCCGGTCTTGATGAACCCCTTGGCGTCCAGCGCCACACAGCCGTTCAGCCACTTGGTATTGGGCGATGCCCCGGTCATCAGAAATACGTGACGCAGTTCCCGCGTCTCCGACTCCCCGCTCTGGTTGTTCCGCCAGCGCACTCGTTCGAGATGCTCGCCGCCTTCCAGCGCGACAATCTCCGTATGGGTGCGCAGCGTGATGTTGGGCGTCTCCTCGATGCGGCGGATGAGGTAGCGCGACATGGTGTCGGTCAGCCCCTCGCCCCGCACCAGCATGTGCACGTGGCGCGCGCCCTGCGACAGGAACACCGCCGCCTGTCCTGCCGAATTCCCTCCGCCCACCACCGCGACTTCGTCGCCGCCGCACAACTGCGCTTCCAGGAAGGTCGCCCCGTAATACACTCCGGCGCCGTGAAAGCGTTCCAGGTTTTCCAGCGGCAGCCGCCGGTACTCCGCGCCGGTGGCTATGATCACCGCCTGCGTCGGCACCCGCACCCCATCCTCCATCTCGATGGCATACGGCTTGCGGTCGCATGTCAGCTTCTGCGCGCCGTTGGCGATCATCATCTGCGCCCCGAACTTCTGCGCCTGGTGATAGGCGCGCGCCGCCAACTCGTTGCCGGAAATCCCGGTGGGAAATCCCAGGTAGTTCTCGATGCGCGAGCTCGAGCCCGCCTGCCCGCCGGGCGCGTTCGCCTCCAGCACCAGCACGTCCAGGCCTTCCGACGCGCCGTACACCGCGGCCGCCAGCCCCGACGGCCCCGCGCCCACAATCACCACGTCGCGCACCTGCTGCTCGTCAATCGTCTCGTTGAATCCCAGGCATCCCGCGAGTTCCTGGTTGGTCGGATTGCGCAGCACCATCTCGCCGCGGCAAATCACCACTGGCACATCGGCCACGCCGACGTGAAAACGCGCGAAGAGATTCTCCACCTCCGGATCGCGCTCCAAATCCACGTAGTGGTAAGGATGGCCGTTGCGCATGAGAAATTCCTGGATGCGCAGCGTGCCCGCGGAATGGCTGGAGCCCACCAGCACCACGTCGCCCATTCCGTGCGCGATCAGTTGCACCCGCCGCAGGATGAAGGCGCGCATCAGGATCTCGCTCAGCTCCGCGTCCGTCTGCACCAGCGCCAGCATCTGCTCGCGCCCGACCTCGATCACCTCGCCCGGCTGCGTGACCCGTGCCCGCACCAGCGCCCGCCGCCCCGAGATCATCGCCACCTCGCCGGTGAAGTGCCCCGGGCCATGGCGCGTGATGGGCTGTTCCGTCTCTCCCGTCGGCCGCACGATCTCGATTTCGCCGCTGAGGAGGATGAAGAATGGGACGTTCTTCGCGCCTTGCTCGATAAGGATTTCGCCGCGCTCGATGCGCCGCGTCCGACCGTGCGCCGCGACACGCTTCATCTGCGCTTCGGTCAGCTTGGGAAAGGTCTGCGTCGCCGCGTCCAGCATGCTGGGAGTAGGAAAGGAGGACATGCGATCTCACCCCGCTCAGCAGTAGATTACTCCCGCCGCCCTCGGGGTGCAGCTTAGCCTGCGCAACACCGGCCCGCAACTCTTGTCATCCTGAGCGAGGCAAATCCGGAGGGACGGCCGAGCGAAGGGCCCCTAACTCCACCCGGAATTGGACCGCGCGCGACCTCGCGCGCACTCGGCATTCGGCAATCGGCATTCGATATTCGTAGGCCCCGGCGCCACGCCGGGGCGGTCGTCAATGAATCCCCAATTCGCTTCGCGAGGGCGCCCCGCCCGAGCGCCTCTTCCTTTGCGTATCTTCGCGTCCTTTGCGGTTGAACAATCGGCATTCGTCATTCGGCAATGCCGATGTGTCATCCCGACCGTGCGCCACTGAGCCCGAGCACAGCGAGGACGCAGGAGCGCGAGTCGAGGGAACCTTTTGTTTCCTCCGCGCACCTTCACGTCCTTTGCGGTTGAACATTCGCCACTCGGCCATCACTCACACCGCAGCGCAACCGTCAGATCCACCCGTGACTCGACAATATCGCGCCGCGCCCCCGGTCGCGGGTGTATATTGAGTTCCCACTTTCCGGGGAGTTTATGGCCGCCACCAGGACTTCCAGCCGCCGCCGCGCCGAGCGCATTCCTGCCTCCGGGCCGGCGACCATCCGCTGCCAGGGCAATTCGCTGGACGCCACCGTGCGCGACGTCAGCCTCGGCGGCGTCTTCCTCTTCACCGACGCCAACTTTCACGCCGGCGCCGAGATCCAGGTCGTCCTCATGCTTCCCCGCGAACTCGGCCTCGACGCCACCCAGATGATTTGCTGCCACGGCAAGATCGTCCGCGTCGAGAAGCACGAAGGCCGCTACGGTGTCGCCGCCCAGATTGAAAAGATGGAAGGCCTGCCCCAGATCTAAGCAGAAAAGAAAACCCCGACGTTGCGTGATCCTGAGCCAGGGCAAGTCCCGGAGGGTCGTCCAAGCGAAGAGCCTGCCCTGAGCGAAGCTGAACGGACCTTTCCGCGTCCTTCGTTCTCCGCGTTAGGTTTTCCTCTGCGTTCCTTTGCGTTCTCTGCGTTGGGATTTCTCGACTTCACAGGATCTCGTGAAGGCGCACGAGCGGCGAAGATCCCGCCGGGATGGCCCGCGCGAAGGTCCTTGATAGCAATCTGAAACCCGGACCGCTCAATCTGCGCTTTCCGGTCCGCCGTCTTTCGCGCGCTGTGCCCATTCTTCTTCCCAGCGCATCGCCCTTTCGGCCGCCGCACAGGCTTCGGCAATCGCCCTGCGCTGCCCATGCTCCTGAAAAAGGAACTGAAAGCCGTGGCGGGTGCCCTGGGTGTTGCAGACTTTGGCGTAAATGGAGGGCAGCGGCACCATGTCCAGCCTGACTACGTCGCCGACGTAGAGCTGGTCGGTGAGCGTCGCTCCCAACCCTCCTTCGCTGAGCAAGTGGCAGCGACCGTGCACCTTGCGGATCGGCAAATCGTCCCAGAAGATGACCGCGGTCACCGACCGGTCGGTGGGGAAGCGGGGAAACCGGCGGGTCTGCACAATAATCTCCTTGTGGCCCAGAATCTCTCCGATTCTAGGCCTCGCCCGCCGCCCCGCCCACGTCACCAACGTCCCTGCCGGAAAGTAACGCCACGCTCCGCAGGCTCGATAAATCCCCTGTTATGAATGTGCACGAGGGCTCAGCTTACATGCGCACCGCCATGGCGCCCTCGACTTTTTGCGACGGAGAAGGCCGTAGATGTCACCGTGGAAGCGCGGGCCTTCAGAGGCGCGAAACTTGCTGAAGGAACCGTGGAAGCGCGGGCCTTCAGCCCCGCGAATCTCGCGCCGCACAGGGATGGGGCTTTAGCCCCTGAGAAATCAGCTCTTCTTCTCTTCCACCGGCGTCGTACTCAGCGTGGGATGCTTACGATGAAAATCCGTGTGTCGCTGGTACGCATGCGCGATGGCCAGCAGCTTGTCCTCGGCAAACAGGTTCCCTAGGAACGTCAGGCTCGTCGGCGTTCCACTGGCGCGAAAACCGTTGGGCAGGATCACCGCCGGATGCCCCGTCAGGTTGGTGATCACCAGCTGCGTCCCGAACGTCGGCGTGACGATCACGTCCACCTTCTCGAACAGCTCCGCCATGGCGCGCATGCCCAACACTCGCGCCCGGTTGGCATTGATGTACTCCACCGCCGGAATCAGCCGCGCCGCGCGAAATGTGTTCGGCCAGTCGCCCGGTCCCTGCGCGGTGAGCAGCTTGTCGCGCCCGCTGCGTGTCAGCTCGTCGAAGGCTGCCGCCGCCTCCGCCTCCAGCAAAAAGCGCATCGAGTTGTACGGCAATTTCGGCAGCTCCAGCGCGACCAGCTTCAGCCCGGCTTTGCCGCGCAGCACCTCCAGCGCCGCGTCGTCGAACTTCTTCTGCTCCAGGCGCCGCTCCGCCTGCTCCGGCTTCTCCTCCGCCGGCGCCTTGTGCTCGAACGCCTCCGGCAGGTACCCGACGCGAATGCTCTTGATGTCGAGCAGCGCGTCCCATCCGAACGGCACGTTGTGCACGGTGGGATCCTGGTTGTCGGGACCGTAGATCGCGCCCAGCACGATCGCGCAGTCCTCGGCGCAGCGGCAGATCGGCCCCAGCTTGTCCATGCTCCACGACAGCGCCATCGCGCCCGTCCGCGGCACGCGCCCGAACGTCGGCCGCAGCCCGGTGTCGCCGCACACCGTGGACGGCGACGAAATCGATCCCAGCGTCTCCGACCCGATGGAGAACGCCACGCATCCCGCCGCCGTCGCCGACGCCGGTCCCGCCGACGATCCGCTCGATCCATGCGCCGGGTCCCAGGGATTACGCGTTCGCCCGCCGAACCATACATCTCCCATCGCCAGCGCGCCCAGCGTCAGCTTCGCGACCAGCACCGCGCCCGCCGCATCCAGCCGCTTCACCACTGTCGCGTCTTCGTCGATCGTCTGATCCTCGAACCCGCCTGCACCCCACGTCGTCTTGTAGCCCTTGGTGGCGAGCAGGTCTTTCGCGCCCCACGGCAAACCGTGCAGCGGACCGCGGTACTTGCCCCTCGCCAGGTCCGCATCCGCTTCCTTCGCCTGCGCCACCGCGCGCTGCTCCGTCAGATTCACGACGAAGTGCAGCACCGGGTCATAGCGCTTCAGCCGCTCCAGGTACATCTCGGTCAGCGCCCGCGACGAAACTTTCTTCGTGCGCACCAGCTCCGCCAGCTGCCGCACGGAATAAAACGCGGCATCTTCCAGGTTCTTCGCAACCGCCGGCGCCGTGATGCGGCTCATCTGCGTCGCCCGCTTCGCGCCGCCGATCTTCATCCCCGGCAGCACGGGATTGAAATGCAGCGCGGGATAGACCGAGTTCTCCAGCTTCAACTCGTGGATCGCCGCATACGCCTTGAGATCGCTGTTCAGGTCGGAGAGCATCATCTGCTCTTGCTCGGGCGTGAACTTCAGTCCGGCCACGGCTGCCGCCTGCTCGACCATCTCCTGCGTGACCTTGGCGCTGGACTCTGCGGCCTGCTGCGCCCGCGCCCATAACGCATTAGCGAACACTGCGGAGCTCACACCCACCCGCGCCAGCCCCGCCATAAATCTGCGGCGATCCAAGACATTGCGCATTCGTTACGCCCCCAAAAACAGCGGAGGATTGTAGCAAAGCGAGAAGAAACCAACGCGGAGGAACGGAGGACACGGGGATTTCTAATTTCTAACTTCTAGTTTCTGATTTCTGATTTCCGATTTTCTGATTTCCGACTTGTGATTTCCGACTTGTGATTTCCGATTTCTAATTTGCGATCTCTGATTCGTGATTTCGATGGAGGCCGGTCGACCTCGACCGGCTCCTCCCGGGTTCTCTGTTGCCGGTTTTCCTCTGCGTGCCTCCGCGTCCTCTGCGTTGGGTGTTTTCGCGGTCACCAGAGCTCATGAGGGGCACACAAAGAAGACTCTGCAATTCTCCGAATGCCGCGCTGCTGGCGGTTTTTGCCGGTTTTTTCACATCGGGGACGGCAGCCGCGCCGCAGCAGGCGCGGCGGCAGAGTTCACGAAATCGCAGCAGCGACGCGCATTTTGCCGCCCATGGGCAGGGTTGGCCCAACGCGCCTGCACCGTTTTGCGGCACCCCCTTGTGGGCGGGCTGCACGCGATTGAAAACAAAGCCGTTGTTTTCTGCCGGTTTTTCTTGACTGTGAATTTGGGAGGCGTACAACCACACTCGTTCTTTGACAGTTTCTGAAGTTTTCCCGGTTGGTGCGGAGTCCGGGGCCCGAGCCAAGTCACGGTCCACGTTCTCGAGACGCAAGGACTGAGGGTGCGGCAAGGGTCGATAGCGAAGCGCCGGGCGAGGAGAACAGGAGACATCGTCAAGAGCAGGATAGAGTCCCGAGGCGTTGGTCCCATTTACCCGGTTGGCAGGGAGCCCGGAGCCCGAGCGCAGATCGCGCGACGCGACCCGCAAGGAAGCGACGAGAGCAGGTCAAGCGAGGGTCTAGCAGCGAACCGCTGGCCGAGGCGAATGGGGGCAACATCACCTCGGGACTCTTAGTTTTCAGTCGCCAGTCGCCAGTCGCCAGCGCCCACCGCCAGATCGTGAGTCGTCGCCCGCTGGAGATCAGCTATGATTCCTGCCGCTGAGGCGACCGAACATGCGCGTTCGACTTCTCTCTTTATTTTCCGCACTACTTTGCTCCTTCACCGCGTTTGCGGCCTGTGGCGGGCCGCCGGAGCGTCCGCTCACCCACATCCAACTGCCGGCGCATCCCTTTTCCGTGGTCGAGAGTGCCGACGCCTGCTGGTTGTTCATCACCATGTCCGGCGTGCAAAACCCGCCGCACGCGATCGCGGTGTTCCAGCGCAAGGGCGGACGCTTCCTCAACAAACGCGAGGTCCCCGTCCCCGGCAATCCCTTCGATATGGCCATCAGCCACGACGGCAAGCTCCTGATCGTGGTCGCGATTGATTCCGTCAGTTTTCTCGACGCGCAGGCGTTGGCAACCGGGCGCGGCCCGTTTGTCGTCGGCACCATGCGCTACGGCCCGGATACCGCACAGCCGATCTATGCCAACTTCAGCCCCGACGATCGCTTCGCCTTCGTCAGCGACGAGCACGCGCAGCGCGTTACCGTCATCGACATGGCGAAGGCGCGCTCCACCCACTTCAGCGCGAGCGCGATCGTCGGCACAATTCCCACCGGTTACGCGCCCATTGCGCTGACCTTTTCGCCCGACGGCAAGCTGCTGTACAACACCAGCGAGGTGGGCGACCCGTCGTGGAAGTGGCCGGCACGCTGCAAACAGGAAGGCAAGACCTCCGAGGAACTGACCCGGCCCGAAGGCGCCATCGAGGTGATTGACGTCGCCAAGGCGGAAACCGATCCGGCGAACGCGGTGTTAGCACGCGTTCCGGCGGGTTGCAGCCCGGTGCGCCTGGCCATCACGCCCGACGGCAGCACGGTCTGGCTCACCGCCCGCAACAGCAATGCAGTGATGGCGTTCGACACTGCCAAGCTGCTGAGCGACGCCGAGCACGCGCGCGTGGCGTCGGTTTCGGTGGGCACCGCGCCGGTCGGCATCGCGGTCTTCGACGGCGGCAAGCGCGTGATCGCCACCAACTCCAACCGCTTCGGCCAGCCAACCGAGAACCAGGTGTTGAACGTCATCGACGCCGAGGCCGCGCTGGCGGGCAAGGCGGCGATCCTGGGCACCATCGAGGCAGGGGCATTCCCGCGCGAGATCAGCCTGTCACGCGACGGCAAGATCCTCTTCGTCTCCAACTGGATGTCGAACACCGTCCAGGTGCTCGACGTCGCGCGGCTGCCGCTCAGGAAATAAGCATGCACACGTAGCCGCAGAGCCTGCCCTGAGCTTGTCGAAGGGCGCCCTCGCCTGCGGAATCCCCAATCACGTAGCCGCAGGCGCCCTCGCCTGCGGAATCCCGAAATCGCGTAGTCGCAGAGCCTGCCCTGAGCTCGTCGAAGGACGCCTTCGCCTGCGGGTTCTCGTTCTCGCTGATGTGACCTAAGTACACTGCCGGGTACCACTCCCGATAACTGCCAAAAACCCCGCTTATTACTACACTTGCGCCAACACTTGCTTCCAGGCGGGGGTGTAGATGCTGATTCCCATTCGGCACGAGAACATGTCGGCGCGGCGCTGGCCGGTGATCACGCTGGCGCTGATCGTCCTGAACACGGTCGTGTTCCTGGGCACCAACTCGACCATCGAGCAACAGGCGGCTCAGCTCGGACCGGTGAAGGCGCGCATCCTGTCGCTCGCGGCGCAGCATCCCGACCTCACCATGCCCGCCGACGTGCAGGAATTCGTCAACACCGTTCGCGAGCACCGGCCGGAAACCTGGAAGGAGTTCCAGCATCCCAGCAACCAACTGGAAAACTTGCTCGGCACGCGCTCGGATTCCGGCGACGATCCCGAGGAGTTGCAGGATCGGATGGACTCTCTCGCCGCCGAGTACAGCAAGCTGGAGGCCTCCTCCATCCTCGACCAGTACGCCTTCATTCCCACACAACGAAAACCGCTGACCTATCTGACCGCCAGTTTCCTGCACGGCGGCTGGCTGCACCTGATCGGCAACATGTGGTTCCTCTGGCTGGCCGGATTCGTGCTCGAAGATGCCTGGGGACGCGCGCTGTACTCGATCGTCTATCTCGTCGCCGGAGCTGTCGCCCTGCAGTTTTATGCCTGGATGAGCCCGCACAGCCTGGCCCCGACCCTGGGGGCTTCGGGCGCGGTGGCGGCGCTGATGGGCGCCTTCCTGGTGCGCTTCCCCAAGATGCGCATCGAGATGCTATGGTTCTTTTCCTTCCGCGTGCGCCGCTTCAAAGCGCCGGCGTTCTACCTGTTGCCGTTGTGGCTGCTGATGGAAGTGTTCTACGGCTCGCTGTTCGGGTCCTCCAGCGGCGTCGCTCACTGGGCCCACGTCGGCGGATTCGCTTTCGGCGCGCTGGCGGCGCTGGCGCTGCGTTACAGCGGCTTGGAGCATAAGGCCAATGCCGCCGTCGAGGCCGAGGTGTCGTGGCAGAACGATCCCGCGATCGTGCAGGCAACGGAAATGCTGGAGAAGGGTCAGTTGGACGAAGCCGCGGCGATCTTGCAGCCGTATCTCGCTACCGCGCCGAATTCGCTCGACGGCTGGAGCCTGCTGCAGCAGGTCTACTGGCGCAAGAACGATCTCGCCGCCTCTCGCGAGGCGACAACCAAAGTCTGCGCCCTGCATATCAAGGCGCGGGCCTCCGACGCGGCGTGGCAGGATTTCGAAGACTTCCGCAATGGCGGCGGAGAGAACCTCCCCGCCGCGACCTGGTTCGACCTGGCGCGCATCGCCGAGGAGCAGCAGAATTACGATCGCGCGCTGGCGGAGTATCAGAAACTGGCCGCAGCCTATCCCAACGAACGCCAGGCGATGATGTCCCAGATGGCGCAGGCGAAGCTCTATCTGCGTCGCCTGAACCGCCCGGATGAGGCGCTCAAGCTGTACGAGGCTGCGGCGGCCTCCAAGACTCCTCACCTCGACTGGGAGCAGACCATTCAGGCAGGCATCCGGGACGCGAAGGAAGCGATGGGCATCGCAACCGCCAAGCCGGTCAATGCCACCGCCTAGCTCGGGGAAAAAACCGCGACAACCGACTGGCGACTGGCGACTGGCGACTGGCGACTGGCGACTGGCGACTGGCGACTGGCGACTGGCGACTGGCGACTGGCGACTGGCGACTGGCGACTGGCGACTGGCGACTGAAAACTAAGAGTCCCG
>DASUBK010000205.1:0-8022 GCA_035763305.1 Terriglobales bacterium
GTGGACGACGCCACGCGCGGGGTGATCGAGAAGGCGGGCTACGGAAAATATTTCGTGCACCGCACCGGCCACTCCATCGGGACCGAGGTCCATTCCAACGGCGCCAACATGGACAATCTCGAGATCCACGACGTGCGCCAGATCCTGAATAACTCGTGCTTCTCCATCGAGCCGGGAATTTATTTGCCCGAATTCGGGGTGCGCAGCGAGGTCAACGTGCTGGTGCACGGCGGAAAAGCCGAGGTTACGGGTAAAATACAAAGAGAGATCGTGATCGTCTGATTCGCTCAGGGCGAAACCGTCGCGGTGGGCTGATCTGGACGGGAGGGCATGGCTTCAGCCGTGCCGTTGGGACGCGAAAATCATTGGGGCTTTAGCCCCTGAGGGAATCTTTGCCGACTGCATCCGCAACTGCAAACCGCGCCCAGCCCGCCTCCGGCGCGATGGCCGTGGTCGCTCCCGCGATCGGGTGGTTCATCCCCGGTGCCGGACATTTTCTGCAAAAGCGCTGGGGCCGCGGCCTGCTGCTGATGGCCGCCATTGTGCTGATGTTCGCGCTCGGGCTGGCGATGGAGGGCAAGCTCTACTCGCCCAACACCGGCGACATCCTCGACATGCTGGGCTTCGTGGGCGACATCGGCGCCGGCGCCATGTACATCGTCAGCAAGACGCTGGAGTACGGGCAGGGCAACATCGCCCGCGCCACCGCCGACTACGGCACCAAGTACCTGATCTGCGCCGGCCTGCTCAACATCATCGCCGCCGTGGACGCCTACCACATCGCCATCGGAAAGAAGCAATGACCCTGTACCTCTCCCACTTCACCGCGGCTGTGCTGTTCGCCATCTTCGCTTCCATCGTGTTCGGCATTACCGGCCGCAACACGCCCAAGGAGATGGTGCGCTACGGCGCGTACTGCTTCGCGCTCTTCGTCGGGGGAGTGATCGCGGCGGGTTGGCTGATGTGGCTGCTGCGGCACTGAAGAGAGCTGTCAGCTCTCAGCCGGTAAGGCTCTAGACTTGGTTAGCGGTCCTTCGCGCGGCGCGTTTCGCGCCACCGGCTGAAGCCGGTGGTCTACGGAGCCTCGCTCAGATGACAGAGTGCCGGTTCCGTCCCGCCCTATTTCTTTCGCAGCAACGCGGTCCAGTTGGTGATGAGGACCAGGGGCTGCGATGACTGCTCCGGGGTGACGCTGACCAGGAATCGCCCGTCGGGCGCCACGTCCCAATTCAAGCCCAATGAGACCCGGCTGAGGGAAAACAGCGGCTGGGGTGTGCCCGCCTGGATCTCCGTCCCGGCTGCGCGTATTTCCACGCTGCGTAGCGTGCTGTCATACGGACCGCCGAAGTACAGCTTATGTCCGTCGTGCGACCAGACCGGGTGGGTGCCGCCGCCATTGCTGATCTGCCATTTTCCGCCGGCCGCCGGAAAGGTCGTCACGTAGATTTCGGTGCGCGCCGACTCGTCTTTGGATTCGTACGCCAGCCAGCGGCCGTCGGGAGAGAGGTGAGCCTCCAGGATGGTGCTCTGCGGCGACGGCGGCGCCAGCACCTGGAAGGGTTTGCGGTCGCCGGACAAGGGCAACGCCCAAACTGAATGGCCGGTCGGGCCGGTATTGCGGACGAACACCAGGTAGCGGCCATCCGAACTCCAATCCTGCAATTCGTAGGAGGCCTGGGGATCGCCCGCCAACAGCGGCTCCTCACTGCCCGAGCCATCCGCATTGCGGGCGACGATGGGCGTGTCGAACAGGCCTACGCCCTGGCCGCGGACCAGCGTGTACGCCAGGCGCTTGCCGTCGGGCGACCAGACGGGAAAGAAGTGATTGGCGGCATCGAAGGTCAGGCGGGTCGGCGTGCCTCGTTGCAGGTCGATAATCCAGATATCGCTGTAGGGTTCGCTGATGCCGACCGCCAGCCGCCGCCCATCCGGGGAGAGGCGCGTGCTGTCGTAGCGCCCGGAGGCCACCCCGGCAGAACTGGCTTTACCGCCGGCATCGTACCACGTCGGTGTCGCCCCAATGGCGGCGCCGGCACGTCCGAACACCAGCAGTCCGGTATCGGAGACGGTAAAGGCTGCGTGCCAGGTGCCGCTGTCCACGGCAATGTCGTCGCTGAGGGTGACCGCCGTTCCCGTCAGCCTGCCGGCCGAGGCATCGAAGGGCTGCGCCCGCAACGTCCCCTGGCTGACGAACAGCAGGTAGCCGCCGCTGAAGATGCCGCCGGCCTCGCTGTTGACCACCAGATGGTTCTGCTTCCCGTCCAGCGAAGCCCAGTACACGCCGTCCTGTTGCGGGTCGCCGCCAGAATGGCGGGTGGCGAAATAGAGGAAGTGCTTGCCGTCGGGCAGAAGTTGCGGCCAGCGATGCGTACTGTGCCGGGATGGGTCCAGCGTGGTGACGGCGCGCGGCTCTCCGCCTTGAGCACTGACGGCGCTGATGTGGCTTTGAAAGTCGGGAGTGAAGACGATGGTGTCGTTCGGTCCCCAGTTCCCGCCGCGTCCCTGCGGTGCGGACGCTATCTCCATCGCCGTTCCCCCGGATACGGAGATGCGCATCAGCTTGCCCTCGCTGAAGAAAGCCAGGTTGCGCCCGTCGGGAGACCAGAAGGGAAACTGGGCGCCTTCGGTTCCCTCGAGACGCTGCACCGCGCCGCTGTCCATATGGCGCAGCCACAAGGCAGGCGGCCCGTTTTCGGTGTGGGCGCGAAACACCAGCAGGCTGCCGTCGGGCGAGAGCGCCGGGGGGCCGCTGTTGTCGCCCACGATGTCGAAAAGCAGGTTGCCGGGGGCGATCGCCGCCTGCAGAACCGGCAGGGGAGCGCGCCGCCCCGTCCACCACAGGCCCGCGAGGATCACCGCCGCCAAAATCGCCAGGGCCGCCGCCGCCCAGGGCAGACGGGAGGTCTTTCTCTCTGCCGTGCCCGTGCCCGTCACCAGCAGGTTGTCGCTCACCACCCGCAGTTGCAGCTTCAGGTCGTGCGCGCTCTGAATGCGCTCGTCGGGCTCCTTCGCCAGGCAGGACTGGATGGCGCGATCCAGGGCCGGCGGGGCGCCGGTGCGCAGCGAAGTCACCGGAGGCTCTTCGACGGCCAGGATGGCAGCCGCCACGCTGGCCTGGTTCTTGCCCAGGAAGGCATGCCGCCCGGCGGTCATCTCGTACAGCACCAGCCCAAAGCTGAAGATGTCGCTGCGGGCGTCCACTTCCTGGCCCTGCACCTGCTCCGGCGACATGTACTGCACCGTGCCCACCACGGTTCCGGCGGAGGTCAACGGCGAGGCGGGGCTGCTCATGGTGGCGGCGGAGAAGACCGAGGCCGAAGCGGCGGCGGTGGCCGAAGAAGATGCCGACATCGCCACCCAGGCGGGCTTGGCGAGGCCGAAGTCCATCAGCTTGGCGCCGCTCTTGGTGAGCATGATGTTGCCCGGCTTGAGATCGCGGTGCACGATGCCGGCGCGGTGCGCGGTGGTGAGCGCCTCGGCGATCTCCATGCCGATCTTCAGCACCTGCTCGACCGGCAGCACACCGCGGCGCAGGCGCGCGGCCAGGGTCTCGCCCTCCAGGTACTCCATCACCAGGAAATCGGTGCCGTCCTGCGAGCCGACGTCGTAGAGGTGGCAGATGCCGGGATGATTGAGGCTGGAGATGGCGCGGGCTTCGCGGTCGAAGCGCTCTTTCAATTCGCTGTTGATGGCCAGGTGCGCGGGAAGAATCTTGATGGCGACGATGCGGTCGAGGCGGGTGTCGCGCGCCTTGTAGACCTCGCCCATGCCGCCCGCGCCCAGCGCGCCGTTGATTTCGTAAGGACCGAGCTTGGTGCCGGAGTTCAGCATCGAGATCCTTCGTCGCCTTCGCTTCGCTCAGTCTCCTCAGGATTTCGCCTGCGGGCTCCCGCTCGGTTCCGCCTCGCTGCCGCTCGGCGTCGCCTCGGCTCACGCCCGCAAAACGGCTCAACCTCGCCCATGCCGCCCGCGCCCAGCGCGCCGGTGATTTCGTAGGGACCGAGCCTGGTGCCGGGGTTCAGCATCACTTCACCCCCGGCGCGTCGGCGTGGAGGATGATGCGGAGAGGCGGAATCGACGCCGGCCGCACATACTGGTTCACCAGGAAGCGCTTGCCGTCGCGGGTGACGTCGTAGTTGAACAGGTCGGTGGAGGAAATCGGGGCCCGGGGATGGATGGCGAACAGCGGCCGTGGTGCATCGCTGGAGAAGGTGCCTTCGGTGCTGACGTTCACCACCGTCAGCACTTCTTTCGGACCGATGTAAAAGATCTGCTTGCCATCGCCGCGCCAGCGCGGCTCGCTGCCGCCGCCGCGCGATACTTGCCATTTGCCGGTGGCGCCGGGAAAGGTGGTCACGTAGATTTCCCAATCGCCGGTCTCGTTGGAGGCATAAACGACCCACTTGCCGTCGGGTGAGATCTGGCCGTTGGTGCTGCTGCGGGTGGAAAGAAAGGGCCGCACCGGAGACCCGTCGGCGGGTGCGAGGGTCAGATGCCAGCCGGTCTGCGCACTTTGCGAGGTGCAGAGGATCGCCTTGCCGTCCGCGGACCAACTGTTGGGCAGGATGTCGTCGGCGGCGCTGCTGCTCATCGCCAGTCTCCTGTCCGCCTCCAGACCGTTGGCTTTCTTGAGGTGGACCACGGGAGGAGCGACGTTGCGATACGCAATCGTCTCCCCATCCCGCGACCATTGCGGAGTGGTTTCTTCCTCGGGATCGAAAGTGAACCGCGAACTGCTCCCCCGCCTCAGATCCGCAATCCAGATGTCTTCGTTGCTGTCGTAGGCCAGCCTTGTGCCGTCAGGCGAAAGCTGCGGATTGGCCTCCACCGCCGGCGCCTCCACCCGGCCCAACTCCTTTCCCGCGTCGTCGAACCAGGTGAATTGCGACAGATTCGCGGTGCTGTTGGCGGCATACACCACCGTGCTGTTCTCGGATACGGAAAACGTCGCGTACACCGTCGAATGGGAGATGGCCACGCGCGGCGCAATGACCTGGGGATCGCCGGTGAGTTTGTCTTGCCGCAAGCTCAGGGGCACCGCCACCAGAGCGCCGTTTGCGTCTACGTAGAACAGGTGGCCGTTCGCGTAGCCGAAGCTCGACTGGGCCGGCGTCAATTCGATCTTTTCCCGGTGCGAGAGGGAGCTGAGATAGATGCCGTTCTTGCTGCGGTCCGGCGAACTGGAAAAGTCACCCGCCCAGAGCAGGAAATGATCGCCGTCGGGCAGGAACAAGGGCCAGCGGTGTGAGGCCTCGGTGGCTGACATCAGCTTATCGGTGAGCGGTGCGTTGCCGCTGCCGTCGGGATTGATCCGCCACAAAGGGCCGCCGGCGTCGGGGGTGTAGATGATCACGCCTTGGCGGCTCCAGCTGCCGCCGCGCGCAGCCCCCGCCAACGCCACCAGAGTTTCCGGTTGTCCGCCGCTTACCGCGACCTTCTTGAGCTTGCCACCGGCGAAGAAGCCGAGATTCACGTCGTCCGGTGACCAGAACGGGTAGCTTGCGCCCTCGGTACCCGCGATGGGCCGCGCATCGGCGGTGCCCACCCGCTCCACGTACAGCATCGGATCGCTGCCTTGGTCGCCGGGGGAAACGAATGCGAGCCACTTGCCGTCCGCCGACAGAGCCAGATGACTGACCTCGCCGGGAACAGAGATGGCAAACTCGGCGCGTTGCGGCGCGGTGCGCTGCATCAGCAGGGAAACGGCGACCAGGGCCAGCAGCGCCGCGGCGGCGATCGCCCACGGAATCCAGCGGCGCGAAGGCGGGCCGGCAGCCATGCGCAGAGCCGCGCTGGGTGAGCTGCCCGTCAGCGCGGAGAGGGCGAAGGTCAGGTCGCGCGCCGACTGGAAGCGATCGGCGGGTTTCTTCTCCAGGCAGTGGCGGACGATGCGCTCCAGGCCGGGCGCGACGTGCAGCTTCTCGGCGTCGAGTTCCGCCGGCTCCTCCTTGAGGATGGCGTTCATGGTCTCGACCGAGGTGTCGCCCTTGAAAGCGCGGCGGCCGCTGAGCATCTCGTAGAGCGTGGCGCCGAAGCTGAAAATGTCGGCGCGGTGGTCCACGGCGTCGCCGCGCACCTGCTCCGGGGCCATGTAGCCGGTCGTGCCCATCACCACGCCCGGCGTGGTCCCCGCGGTGAGCGTGGCGCCGTCGGCTGCGGCAGCATGAGAGATCTCAACCTTGGCCAGGCCGAAGTCCAGGATCTTCACCCGCCCGCCGCTGGTGAGAAAGAGGTTCTCCGGCTTCAGATCGCGGTGGACGATGGATTTCTCGTGGGCTGCGGCCAGGCCGTCGGCGATCTGTTGCGCGTACTCGATCGCCTTGCGCGCCGGCACCGGGCATTCCTGCAGCGCCTGGCGCAGGCTCTCGCCTTCCAGGAGTTCGGAGACCAGATACGGCATGCCCTCGTGCGTGCCGGTGTCGTAGATGGCGAGCACGTTGGGATGGCTGAGGGCGGCGATGGCGCGCGCCTCCTGCTCGAAGCGGCGCATGCGCTCGGCGTCGCGGGCGAAGGATTCGGGCAGCACCTTGATGGCGACGTCGCGGTCGAGGCGGGTGTCGCGCGCCTTGTAGACCTCGCCCATGCCGCCCGCGCCGAGCGCGGAGACAATCTCGTACGGACCCAGTTTTGTGCCTGCGGCGAGCCCCATCACCCTTCCTTGCGTGTGGCCGGATTGTATGTGGAAGGCGGCGGCAAGTCACTGGGAAACACGCGACTGGCGCTGTTTTACCCATCGGGGCGTGCCGCAGGTCGCATCACCTAACAACACGATGGCCTCCCCGCGAACCCGTCGCCGAGGAGGCCTCATGTCTCCGCGCGTGGTTGCGCGCTGGAGTCCCGGGAAAAATTAGTGGTTGTGGGTCAGGCGGTCGTAAATGAAGCCGCCTGCGCCGCCGGCCAGAGCTCCGATCGCAGCACCCTTGCCGCCGCCGGCCAGCGCTCCGATCGCCGCACCGGTGCCCGCGGAGCCGGCCACGATCAGAACCGAATCGCGCGTCGAGCGGCCGTGGCGTACTACCGGTTCGCCGCTGGAATCACGATACGTAGTGTCCTGCCGAGCGGGGTAGCTTTCGTCCGCGGTGTAAGTACGGCGGGGACGCGGGCGGGTGCGCAGCACCGGCGCTGCTTCCGTCGCGGGGGCGCTCGCCTGGGTGTCGTAGACGGCCGGCTGCATGGTCGCCGCCTGGTCCGCCGGCACATTGGGATTCAGCATCTTCGGCATCGCATACAGTCCGATGGCGGTCACGGCCAGCGCGGTGACCAGCGAGGCCACAACCGCGGTGCGAATGACGGTCGATTTCATCTTGCCCTCCTGGGCTGGGCGGCCGGTCCAGCGGGGTCCCTGGGTGAATGTAGGCCGGACCGGCTTCCCACCTACGCCGGAGGGAAGTGCAGGCCGGGAGCCAAACCCCAAGTCGCTGAAAACAGGGCAGCTACGCGCGGAATGTAAAGAAGTGTCGGTGTAAAAAAGAAATGTAAGTAAGTAATTACTTACATGGAAAGGCGGTGTCATCCGGAGCGAGCGCGAACCGAGTCCGAAGCGCAGCGGAGGACGAAGGAGCACGAGTCGAGGGACCCTTTGGTTCGTTCTTACCACAAGGTCCCTCGACTCGTACTCCTTCGCGTTCGCTCAACTGCGCTCGCTCGGGATGACACGTCGATGGGGGGCTTACGAATATCGGTCGAGTTGCTGCAGCGCCCAGCGCGCGTGCTCGGCGACGGATTCATCGTCGTCGCGCGACATCTCTTCGAGCAGGGGACGGAAGCGCGCATTGCCGCTGTTGCCCATGGCAATGGCGACGTTGCGGCGCAGGCCGTTGCGCTTGGCGCGCTTCACCGGCGACTTGCGAAACGCGGCGCGAAACTGCTCTTCGTCGAGTGCGGCCAGCCAGTCGAGCGCGGGATTCACTAATCCTTCGCGCGGCTGGAATTCCGGCGCGGACGAGGCGGGCGCGCGCCGGTTCCAGGGGCAGACGTCCTGGCAGATGTCGCAGCCGAAGACGTTGCGCCCGATGCCGGCGC
>DASUBK010000206.1:0-8554 GCA_035763305.1 Terriglobales bacterium
GGTGGAGCCCTCGCCGCACGAGTCGCCGTTATCGCCGACCCGTTCGACCGTCTTAGAAGCGGGGGATTCCCATGCAAGGAGTGTCGCTGATTCGCGTAATGGCGTGGCTGTGCCTGTTGTCGATACCTGCGGCCTGCCAGCAGGAGCCGGGCAGGCTGGTAGCATCGGCTCGGTGGCGCTGCAGATCCACTGTACGGGTCGAGGCGCTCCCACCGTGGTGGTGGAAACCGGTCTGGAGGAGTTTGCCTTCGACTGGACTCTGGTCCAGCAGCGGGTGGAGAAATTTACCCGCATATGCACCTACGATCGCGGAGGCTACGGTGGCAGCGAACTCGACGCGGCGCCGCGCACCTTTGCCCAGATCAACCTCGAACTGCATGAATTATTGCGCGCGGCCGGCGAGAAACCTCCGTACGTGCTGGTGGGGCACTCCTTCGGCGGGCCGGTGATTCGCAACTACGCGGTGCGCTATCCGGAAGAGGTTGCGGGCATGGTGCTGGCGGAGAGCGTCGCGGAACACCAGCCCATGATCCTGGGCGGCAAACCGACCCTGCTCAAGGATTTTGCCTCCGGCAAGGCGATCCCCGAGCCCACTCTCCAGACGTCGAAATTGCATCCTGAGGGTGCGAGACCCGGAGGCCCGCTGGCCAGGGACTATGCTGTGTTGCCGAGCCCGCTGCAGCAATTGCACCAGCGATTTGCCGGCGCCGCAGCGCTCGAGGCGGCGGAAAACAGCCAGCGGGAATGGTCGTCAGAGTATCTGGCGCAGTGGGACCGGCAACCGCAGCGCGGGCTACTGGGAACGAAGCCGCTGCTGGTGATTACGCGGGCCGAGTCCGGTTACGACGCCAGCCCGAACTACTCGCTGCAGCAGGTGGACGGGCAGCGGCTGCGAGCGCAGACGGAGCAGTTACAACTCTCCAGCAACAGCGCTCAGTGGGTAGTTCCCTTCGGACACGATCTGCATCTGGAAGCGCCGGGGATCGTCGCGGCGGCGATCCACGTGGTGGTGGAGTCGGCGCGGCGGCATCTTCCGTTGGCGAACCTGAACTAGGTCAGCGCGGATTGTCGCCGCGGACCGTGGGCTGCCTGGCGGCACTCCACTCGGAGTAGGAGCCGTCGTACATGGCGGCGTCGTAGCCGAGATAGCGGGCGATGAAGTAGGTGTACGAGGCCTGCAGGCCGACCTCGCAATACGACACGATCTTGTCGCCGGGAGCAGCGCCGGCGGCTTCATACATCTTGCGCAGCTCCTCCGGCTTTTTGAGCATCTGCGCCAGCGCGTCGGCATTGGCCAGGTTCATCTCCCAGAACATGGGCTTGGCCCCAGGGAGGTGGCCGGCGCGATAGCGGCGAAGCGGGCGGGAATCGATCAGCAGCATCCCCGAATGCGCTTCCCCGACCAGTTGCTTCACCGCGTCCATCTTCACCACCAGTTCGGGATGGGGGTGGATGGTCAGCGAGCCCGGCGTGACCTTCGGCGGTTCGGTGGAGGTAGGCCGCTTTTCCGCCAACCAGGCCTCGTAGCCGCCGTCGAGCATCGCGGCGTGGGTGAAGCCGAGGTACTCCAGGGTGAAGAACAGACGGGTGGCGCTGGGCTGCCAGTCGGGAGTGTAGATGACCACGCGGGAATCGTCGCTGATGCCGATGGCTTCCAGGTTCGACTTCAGCTGCGCGTCGGGGAGCAACTCGGTTCCCGGGGCATCGCTGGAGGCAATGCGATCGCCGGTGAGCAGGCGCGCGCCGGGAATGTGGCCGTTGCCGTAGTCGCGCGCGCTGCCCACGTGCACGATGACGAGCTTGGGATCGGACAGGTGGGCGGCGAGCCACTGCGTCGAGACCAGCAGGTCGCTGTTGGTGCGCGGCCCGGCCTGGGCGAACGCGACTGAGGAAAGCAAAAGCGCGAGCAGCAAGCGGCGCATACGTGCCTCCGATGAGCGGAATGGCCCAGTGTATCCGACGGCTCATGTCGCCGTAGCGCCGTTCATCCCAATCTGTGTGCGAGCGTGTGGCTCGGGTCTTTGATCTGAGCACCTGGAGAGACCCGGGCCACACCACGTTTGCCTACTTTGCCGGCTGCGAACTCATCTCCCGGCTGACCGTCTCCACCTGCGCGAACACCCGCATCATATTTCCGCCCAGCACCTTTTTCATGTCGGCGGCGGTGTAGCCGCGATCGAGCAGCGCCTGCGTGATCTTGGGCAGGTCGGCGACCGAGTTGATGCCCTCCGGCAGGCACTCCACGCCATCGAAATCGGAGCCGATGCCGACGTGATCGATACCCGCCACCTTGATCATGTGGTCGAACTGGTCAATCAGGCTCTTGAAGGGCGGCCGCGGAATCGCCGGCGGGCCCTGGCCCGTGGGCTTGGCCGCGTAGTCGTAGTTGGCATTGGCCGCGCCCTGCTGCTGCTTCTGCTTGTCGTTCCACTCCTGCTCCGCCACGCGATACTTCTCGTCCACGAAACCGCAGTTGAAGTTCACCTGCGCCACGCCGCCGTTCTTGGCCAGCGCCTTCAGCATGTCGTCTGTCATGTTGCGCGGGTGGTTGGCCAGGGCGCGCGCCGAGGAGTGCGAAGCGATCACCGGCGCCTTGCTGATCTCGATGGCGTCGTAGAAGGTCTTGTCGGCGGTGTGCGAGATGTCCACGATCATGCCCATGCGGTTCATCTCCTGCACGATCTGCTTGCCGAAGTCGGTAAGGCCGTTGTGATGTTCGACCTTGGGATTGTTGACGTCGCCCGACGAGTCGGCGAACTCGTTGGTGTTCGACCACGACAGGGTCATGTAGCGCACGCCGAGGCGATAGTAGTTGCGCAGGATGCGGATGTCGTTGTCGATGGCGTGGCCGCCCTCCAGGCCCATGAGCGCGGCGACCTTCTTCTTGCAGGCGGCCTTGGCGAAGCGCCCGACGCAGCGCGCCTGCTCGATGTCGGCCACGCTGCGCGCCATCATCATCTGGTCGGGATGGTTCTTCGCAGCCTCATAGACAGAATCGATCATGTCCTGCGCGCGGTCCACGTAGTGGCCCTTGTACTTGTCGGGATCCACCCAGATGGAAAAGAATTCGGCGCCGAGGTTGGCCTGTCTGGCCTTGGCGAAGTCCCAGTGGTGGGTGCCGGCGTCGGTCGCGGGATCGAAGTTCTCATCCACGAAGCGTCCGGGCGTGTCGGCGTGGGTATCGACGACGATGGCCGAATCTTCGATCTGCTTGGCTTTGGGCGAGACTACGATGTCGGCGGACTGGGCAAAGGCGCAGGCCGACAGCAAGAGCAAGGAAATGATTGTGCGCATGGGGAAATAAAACTAACACACCGACGCAAGCGGTCGGATGCGGATCTCTACTTCGTGGCCTTCGTGGGACCTTCGTGTCCTTCGTGTGAACCGGTCCTTTTTGTTCACACGAAGGTCACACGAAGGCCACGAAAAAAAACCGGCCGAGGGCGGCCGGAGTACAGACTGAAACCGAAACTGAAACTTATCTTGTGAAGAAGTCCTTCAGCACCTGGCCAATGACCGACCCGCCCACTTCCGCGATGGAGCGGGTCAGCGGGATGTCCTTGGGGCAGACTTCGACGCAGTTCTGGGCGTAGCCGCACTCGTGGATGCCGCCGTCGCCCATCAACGCGCGCAGGCGCTCGGTCTTCAGCATCTTCCCCGTGGGATGGGTGTTGAACAGCCGCACCTGGGAGATGGTCGCCGCGCCCACGAAATTCGTCTTGTCGTTGAATTGCGGGCAGGCCTCCATGCAGCAGCAGCAGGAGATGCAGCGCGACAGCGGATACGATTTCTCCTGGTCCTCGGCCGAGACGCGCGGCCCCGCGCCCAGGTCGTAGGTGCCGTCCACCGGGACCCACGCCTTGACCTTCTTCAGGTTCTCGAAGAGCACCGAGCGGTCCACCGAAAGGTCGCGCAGCACGGGAAACTTGCTGAACGGCTCGAGCTTGATGGGCTGCTCGAGCTGGTCCACCAGCGCGGAGCACGCCATGCGGGTGCGCCCGTTGATGAGCATGGCGCAGGAGCCGCAGACCTCCTCCAGGCAGTTGGAGTCGTACACGATGGGCGTAGTCGCCTTGCCGTCGCGGGTGACCGGGTTGGCGGCGATCTCCATCAGCACCGAGGTGATGTTCATGTTGCGCCGGTAAGGGATGGCGAATTCCTCCCACACCGGCTGCGCGTCGGGAGCCGCTTGGCGTTTGATTTTTACGACGATGTTCTTTTCGGCCATGGGTATAAGTGCCTGTTCCAGATTTCAGCGATATGCAACGCCAGTCCAGATCAACAGAATTCCACCAAGAATCATCAGCGCGAACGGAATGCCGGGGATGATCAGGTGCGCAATCAGCGCGTAAATGATCAGCACGATGCCGACTACGATGTCGGCCACCAGCAATCCCGGGCTTCTTACGTTCGCCAAGTCTTCTTTCGCCCGCTTCGCGGGCTCGACTCCTGCTGCATCGTACCCACGGCTTACGCCGTGGGCTGCACGTTCTGTCGCGCCCTTCGGGCGCTAATCACTTGGCCACGTCGTAGCGCCGCGGCCGCGGCGTGATCAGCGACGTATCCACCGGCTCGAACTCGAAGCGCGGCTCGTCGGCGTCGGGAGCGAAGCTCGCCTTGGTCGTCTTGAGCCAGTTCTTGTCGTCGCGCTCGGGAAAATCCGGCTTGTAGTGCGCGCCGCGCGATTCGTCGCGCATGGCCGCGCCCTGGGCGATCACCCGCGCCAGTTGCAGCATGTTGTAAAGCTGCCGGGTGAAGGCGAACGTCGTGTTCGCCCACTGCGACTTGTCGCTCAGGTTGACGTTGCGGTAGCGCTCCAGCAACTCCACCAGCTTGGCGTCGGTTTCCTTGATGTTCTTGTTGTAGCGGATGACGGTGACGTTCTTGGTCATCACGTCGCCCAGCTCGCGCCACAGCTTGAACGGGTTCTCGTTGCCCTGGTTGTTGACCAGCAGCTGGTTGTAGCCTTCCTGGCGCTTGCGCTCGGCGTCATAGGCGCCGTTGGCGGCGGCAGTCTTGTTGTTGCGCGAATATTGCACCGCGGCCGGTCCGGCGACGAAGCCGCCCCAGATGCAGGAGACCAGCGAGTTCGCGCCCAGGCGGTTGGCGCCGTGGTACTGGTACTCGCATTCGCCGGCGGCGAAGAGGCCGGGGATGTTGGTCTGCTGCTTGAAATCCACCCACAGGCCGCCCATGGTGTAGTGCATGCCGGGGAAAATCTTCATCGGCGTGTCGCGCGGATCGTCACCCACGAACTTCTCGTAAATCTCAAGGATTCCTTCCAGTTTCCGGTCCAGCACCTTGCGATCGATGTGGGTAAGGTCGAGGTAGACCATCGGCTGGCCGTCGATGCCGAGGTTGTTCTCGTAGACCACCTTGTGGATAGCGCGGGTGGCGACATCGCGCGGCACCAGGTTGCCGTACTTCGGATACCACTCCTCCAGGAAGTACCAGCGCTCGTTCTCGGGGATGGACTTGGGAGCGCGCTTGTCGCCCTGCTGCTTGGGAACCCAGACGCGCCCACCCTCGCCGCGCGCCGACTCCGACATCAGGCGCAGCTTGTCTTCCCCCGGGATGGCCGTGGGGTGAACCTGGATGAACTCGCCGTTGGCGTACCACGCGCCCTGCTGGTAGAGCGCCGACTGCGCCGAGCCGGTGCACACCACGGAGTTGGTGGACTTGCCGAAAATGGCGCCGATGCCGCCGGTGCAGATGATCACCGCGTCCGCCGGGAAGGTGTAAACCTGCATGGAGCGCAGGTCCATGGCGCAGATGCCGCGGCAGAAGCCCTGGGAATCGATTACTGCCGACAGGAACTCCCAGTGCTCGTACTTCTTGACCTTGCCTTCCGACTCGTGGCGGCGCACCTGCTCGTCGAGAGCGTAGAGGAGTTGCTGCCCGGTGGTGGCGCCGGCGAAGGCGGTGCGGTTGTACAGCGTGCCGCCGAAGCGGCGGAAGTCGAGCAAGCCTTCGGGAGTCCGGTTGAAGGGCACGCCCATGCGGTCGAGCAGGTCGATGATGCCCGGGGCGGCGTCGCACATCTCCTTCACCGGAGGCTGGTTGGCGAGGAAGTCGCCGCCGTAGATGGTGTCGTCGAAGTGCTGCCAGGTGGAATCGCCTTCGCCCTTGAGGTTCTTGGCGGCGTTGATGCCGCCCTGGGCGCAGACGGAGTGGGAGCGCTTCACCGGAACGATGGAGAACAGGTCCACCTGCCCGCCCATTTCGGCGATCTTGATGACGGCGGCCAGGCCCGCAAGGCCTCCGCCCACGACGATGACTTTAGGAGTAGCTGCCATGATGTATGAGTTCCCGGCCTATGCGGCCGAACTGCCTAAGATTCTTCCCTGCTGACTGGATATGGCGATCAAGCCGAAAGCGGCGCCAAGCACCCAATCACCAAATCACAATTTCTACTGCGGGTTCTGCGGACCCGGCTCGTGCTGCAACTGCTCGTACTTGTCGAGATTGACGACCTTGTCGCGCGGCGTGGTCACGAAGGCGAACAGCGATCCCGCCGACAGCGCGCCCATCACCAGCCCAATCGCCAGGCACACATACCCGAACTTGCGGCGCGCGTTGTCGCCCACCGTGATGCCCCATTTCGCGGCAAACAGCCAGATGCCGTAGGCAAAGTGCCACGAGGCGCAGGCCAGGCCGACGAAATAGAAGGCGACCAGCCACGGATTCTGCAACTCCACCCACACCTTGGCGAAGGCGATTTCGGAGTGGGTCATGATGTGCGCGCCGCTGAAGCGCATGGTGTAGGTGTGGTACGCCATGTAGACCAGGGCCAGGATGCCGGTCCAGCGCTGAATCCAGTACATCCAGTTGCCGGCGAAGGGGTACTCGCGGTTGTTGGCATCGCCGCGCCACCAGATGAACAGGCCGTAGCCGGCGTGGTAGGCGATGGGGATGTAAATGAAGAAAATCTCCAGCCACAGGACGAACGGCAGCCCTGTGAGGAAGCGCACATTCTCGTTGTACGCGGTGCCGCCATTGGTGGCCAGCGAGTTGGAGACGAAGTGCTCGACCAGGAAGGCGCCGATGGGAAAGATGCCGGAAAGCGAATGCAGCCGGCGCCAGAAGAACGAGTGCCCCTGCCCGGCCCGCAACGGCTGCACCCCCGGGGGAATGCGCTTCGCCGATGCTTCAGCCGGATTACTGACCGTAGCAGCCACGGTGCAGCTCCTTAGGAAGATGAAAAACTAATCATTCTCGTCCCCGGCATGTACCAGCGTCAAGCAACACCGATCACAGCCATTTGTGATTTGGTGATTTTCGATTGGCGATTGATCCGAAGATGGGCACGTCAGTGTATTGCGAGCCCGAAGGTTACGGCCAATCACAAATGGGGAAATCACAAATCGCAAATCACAAAATCTTCCCTGCCGCGATGTCCTCGACCAGTTTCTTGTCCGCATCGAGGAAGTCGTAGCTGGGCAGGTCTTTGCGCCGGGCCCAGCGGATGTCCTTGAAGATGCGGTTCTCCAGCTCGCCGCGGAAGCTCTCCACCAGGTAGAAGCGCAGCTCCACGGCGCCGCCGTTCTTGTAGGTGTGGCGGATGCGCACGATTTCATCCCCAATTTCCGCGGCGATGCCCAGCTCTTCGTCCAGTTCGCGGCGTAGGGCGTCGCGAGGCTGCTCGCCCTCCTCGATCTTGCCGCCGGGGAATTCCCACTTCAGCGGCATGGGCTGGTGCCTGGTGCGCTGGCAGATGAGCACCGTGTCTCCTCGAACAATGAACCCGGCAACGACTTGCTTCATGAGGATTTCGCTGCGACGCAGGAGGTGAAAGTAAAAGCATACAGCGCCAGGCCGGGCGCGCGGCAGGAGAGCTCCAGCAGGTGCTCGCCGAAATCGTGGTTGTCCACCACGGCGTACATCCGGGGACGTTCCACCGCGATGTGAGAGTCGTCACCCCGAAAAGTGACGTCACCGGTGGCTGCGGCCTGCGGCAACGGCTGGCCGTCCTGGCGGACGCGGACCTCGCGCTCCCCGCCGCCATGCGAGGCCATCACCAGGTTCACTGCCGCGGCGGAGTACCGTAGCACCAGCCGGTGTTCGCCCTCACCTGCGGTCTCAAGGTATTCGACGGTCGCGGCCCAGCGGCCCTCAATGGCGCAGTCGTTCTCTTCCAGATTCGCGGGAAGCGCGTAATCGGCAGTTCCTTCGCGAAAGCCGCCGTCATTCGCGAGCCGTCCGCGACGATTGCCGAGATACAGCTCCGGCGTCGGCTGGTAGCAGATCGCGCCGGGCTTATCTTCTTCGCGCAGCAGCGGCATCGGTGGCTGAAAAGTTAAAGACGGATTAGCTTCGCGCAGCAGCTCCTGGATTTGTTCTTCCGTCTCCTGGTAGTGCCCTTCCCCGTAGTGGAAGTAGCGGACGTAGCCATCCTTGTCGATCAGGTACTTGGCGGGCCAGGCGCGGTTGGCGAAGGCCTTCCACAACTCGTAGTTGCTGTCCACCACGACCGGGTAGGTGAGGCCGAACTCGCGCACCCCGCGCTCCACGTTGGACTCGTACTGCGCGAAGGTGAACTCGGGCGTGTGCACGC
>DASUBK010000207.1:0-5104 GCA_035763305.1 Terriglobales bacterium
CGATGGAACACCGCCTGGCGGTCGCCGATCACCTGCTGCATGGCGTGGGTGCGATCGCGATCAATTTCGCCATCGGGCTTGAGAATGCCGAAGACTACGCCGTCGGCGCCATGAGCGACGGCGGCTTCGGCGTCGCGCAGCATGGTGGCGAATTCCGCCTCGGTGTAGCAGAAGCCGCCGCTGCGCGGGCGCACCATGAAGATGATGGGAATGCGCAGGCGCGACTTGGCCTCGAGCAGCGTGCCCAGGGAGGGCGTCAGGCCGCCGAGGAACAGCGCCGAGCAGAGTTCCACGCGGTCGGCGCCGCCGCGCTCCGCCTCGATGGCGTCGTCAATCGAGGAGCAGCAGATTTCCAGCAAGACCTTCGCCATGAGCGGTAGGGTACAGGATTTCCGATGGAAGATTGAAGAGTTCAGACTGGATGAGAGCCCGAGAAGCCGGCGAAAAGCCCTGCCGGAGGCAGTTCCGGCAGGGCGGAGGCTATGAAGTTATCCGCTGGTGGGAATGCGTGGACCGTCCTTCATGTCGACAGGTTCGCCGTTGACGATCATGGCGACGGGCTTCACCGGCCGCAGGATGTCGAACGCCGAACTGTCGTGCAGCGGAAGCACTTCCACGTTGCGCTGCTTAGGAAGCCAGTAGATATCGTGCTCGAAGACCGGCTTACGGAAGTGGATGGCGCAATCTTCTTCCGCGTGCAGAATAATGGGCTGGCCGTCGCGATGAGTGCCTGTTACGGCGATCTCGACGTGACCATCGGCAAAAAAGAATATGGAGTAAGTTTGCAAATCGGGAACGGTCTTCGCGGGGTTCCGCTCCATGACCGTTCCCTCCTCGGGCCTCATGTCACACCTCCTTGTGTCAGTCCAGGAATTGGCCAAAACGAGCGGCGCGCGGCAGCTCAGCAGGCTCAGCCGCTGGTGGGGATGCGCGGCCCGTCGAGCGGGATCGGGCCCAAAAGCCGGATGGTGGTGTCGCCTTGAATGTGCCGGAGAGTGATCGGCTCCTGCTTCGTCAGAGACACTTCTTGTGCGCAGTCGAAGACGCCTTTCTGATCGAAGCGAACCACACAATCCTCATCTGCATCCAGCACGATGTTCTCGTCTGCATCTGCGGAGCCGGTGTGCGTCAGTTTCGCGCGACCGCCTACGAACTTAATGTGGTAGGTCTTGAAGTGAGAGTGAGCATTGGTCTGGCGCCGGAGTTTGCGTTCCGGCTCCATGACAGTTCCGTTTCTCTTACTCATTGCATTCCTCCTGCTGGGATTCCCGGGAAAGTGGCCGTAAAGTCAGGCAGAACGCCGCTCAGCGGCGTCCGACGGCAAAGCGCTGAAAGCGCGCAGTGCGTCGCAAGGACTGCAATCCAGGCGAGCGTTCCACCTGGCCCCAATCCAATCCAAGGGAGAGAGCCCTTTCGAGCAGATCGGCGGCGCGGCGACTGTCACCAAGAAACGCGTATGCTTCCGCTGCCGTGCCGGCGATCTCGGCATCCTGTGGCGCATGGGCCAGGGCTGCCTCCAGACGCGTGACCGCCTCGTGGCGGCGCTGCCCACGCGCATAGAGTCGCCCCAACTCAACGAGAACGGCGGCATCGTCGGGGGCGAGGCGGGAAGCCTCTTCGATGCGGACGAGTTCCTCGCCACGCGCCTGCCCGGCGGCGACCGTCTGCCCCAGCCACTCGTAGGCCAGGGCCAGGTTCGCCCACACGCGGTAGTCGGCGCGGTTCAACTGCAGCGCCTTCTCGATCATGGCCGCCGATTCCGCCCAGCGTTGCCGGCGGTAATAGAGCCGGCCGAGCATGGTGTAGGCCGGATAGGTGGGGCGCAGCCGCAGCGAGTGCTGGAATTCAGCCTCCGCCGCCGCATCCTGACCGAGTTCCTCCAGCGCCAGGCCGAGATTCGAGCGGGCCAGGGCATTGTCGGGCGTCAATTCCACCGCGCGCCGGTATTGCGCTGCCGCCTTCTCGTTGTCGTGACCGAGATAGAAGGTTCCAAATTCGTTGAAGCCGGTCCATGAGTCCGGCGCCAGGGTGGTGGCGCGCACGTAGAGCGCCTCCGCTTCGGAGCGCCGGCCCATCAGGTTGTAAACGGCGGCGGTCCCGCGCAGCGCCTCGGCATTGCGGGGATCGAGCTTGAGCGCCTGCTGGAATTCCTGCAGCGCCAGCTCGCGCTGCTTGCCGTTGAGGTGCAGGCGGCCCAAGGTGATATGTACCGAGGGAAGCTGGTCGTCGAGTTCGATGGCGCGGCGCGAGTACGTCTCCGCCGGGGCGAGCCAGCGGGGATCGTTTTCCAGGCGGTACTTCTGCCAGAAGGTTTCGCCGAGCGAGGCGTAGGCGAGCGCGAACTGCGGATCTCCGCGAATGGCGGTCTCGAAGTGGGTAACCGCCTGGTCGAGATTGCCGGCGCGATCGTAACGCTCCAGGGCGGCGCGGCCGCGCAAGTAAGAATCGTAGACGGCTGCGGTCTGCGGCGGGCCGGCGCGCGCGGCGGAGGGCTCCCATCGCGTTCGCAACGAGGGAAGCGCGGCGCGCAGCAGCAGCAACAGGATCAGAACCCCAATCGCGATGGCAAACCACCGGAACACCGAGGCGATGACATCCAGCGGTTGTGACGCCGGCGGCGCCAGGAGGCGCGTCGAGGCTGCCGCTTGTGCCGCATGCCGTACGCGCTGCACGGTGGCGGTGTCCAGCGATGCGGTGCGCTGGCGGTCATCGGAGGCGAGCGCCGCCAGGTCGCGGAGGAGTTCCGCGCAACTGGCGTAGCGGGCGGCGGGATCTTTCGCCAGCGCGCGGTACAGGATCAGTTGGACCTCGTCCGCCACGCCGGAGGGAGGCGCCGGCGAAGCGTTCAGGATGGCGAGCAGGATGCCGGCGGCGCTGTCACCGGAGAACGGCAGGCGGCCGGTGAGCATCTGGTACAGCAGCACTCCGAGAGACCAGATATCGGTGCGGTTGTCGACCACGCGCCCCGCCGCCTGCTCGGGCGACATGTACAGCAGCGTGCCGCTCAGCCCGCAGGCCTGGGTGGTGGCGGTGGCGGTGTATTGCCGCGCCAGGCCGAAATCGACGATCTTGGCGATGCCCTCGCGGGTGACGATGATGTTAGACGGCTTGATATCGCGATGAATGACGCCGCGCGCGTGCGCGTGCTGCAACCCGCGCGCCACCTGGCAGGCGATGTGGATGGCGGTTTGCGGTTGCAGGGGGCCGCGCTGCAGCTTGTCGGCCAGGGTTTCGCCTTCGTAGTAGGCCATCACCAGGAAAAGGCGGCCGTCGCCGGTCTCTTCCACCGCGTGCACGGCGGCGATGTTGGGATGATCGAGGGCGGAGGCGGCGCGGGCCTCGGTCAAGAGCCGCTGGCGATCGGAGTCGTCGCCGGACAGAAATTTCAGCGCCACCGTGCGGCGCAGCTTCAGGTCGGTGGCTTTATAGACCACGCCCATGCCGCCGGCGCCGATTTTGCTCAGCAGTTGGTAATCGCCCAGGCGGACGGGTTGGAGTGCCGGCAGGGCCATGGCGCGCTCCCCGCGGGATTGGGTAGATAGCTGCATTGTCCACTTCCGCCGCGGAAGTGAAGAGGATTCCGCACTTCCGGCGTGGCGGTGGGTTCCGATTTGGGCGAAGTGTCGTGCGCAGGCGAGGGCGCCCTTCGGCAAGCTCGGGGCATGCAGTGCGCTCCAACAATGTGACTGAAATCTCGAATCCGCCTAGCTCACCGTTTCGGCGCTATATCTCGCGATCAGCCCGGTGCGCACGGCGTGGCGATAGATGCGGGTGAAGAACCAGCAGGCCAGCAGAATGTACAAGACTGCCAATGCAAAGCCGATGACCAGGTCCGTCACGGAGGCCGCGTGACCGGCGACGATGGCACGCATGCCTTCGAAGACGTACGACGGCGGCAGGATGCGGGAGAAGGCGCGCATCCACGGCGGGAGCGTCGACAGCGGATAGAAGACGCCGGCGAAGGGCGACAGCACCGCGGGGATCGGCCACACGAACCACTCCGCCGCCGGGCCCAGGCGCAGCACGATGGCGATGCCGAAGATGCCCAGCGCGATGCCGGTGAGGAACAGCACCAGGAAGAACGGCGCCAGCAGCCATCCGTAGAGGAAGAACGACAATCCAAACGCGGCGGTGGCGACGACGACCATCACCAGCAGCCCGATGGCGCTGGTGCCGATGCTCGACAGCACCAGTCCCGTGAGGTATTCGGCGATGGAAAGCGGGGTGGCGAAAATGTTGAGGAAGTTGCGCGACCACACGTCCTCGAAGAAGGCCATGGTGACGCCCTGCATGACGCGGCTTTCGAAATCCCACAGCAGGGCGGCGCCCAGCAGCGCCGGCACGAAGTAGCCGAGACCGGTCACGCCGCTGAGGTAGCGGGTGATGAAGCCCCACAGAACCATGTCGATGCCCACCCAGACGAAGAGGGGAAAGACGCGCGAGGGGCTGCCGCGAATCAGGTAGAACTGGCGCAGAACGACGGCGCCGACGCGAGAGGAGCGCATCAGTCGGCCTCCAAGGTCAGCGGCTCGCGGGCCACGGTGATGAACAGCTCTTCCAGCGACTGCTTGCCGTGCTCCTCGGGCAGGGTCTTGGGATCGCCCGCCAGCAGGATTTTGCCGCGCGAGAGAAAGAGGACGCGATCGCAGACGTCCTGCACCTCGTACATATTGTGCGAGGTCCAGAGCGCGCCGCCGTCGCCGCCGGTGGTGCAGTGGCGAATCTGGGCGCGCAGTTCGCGGGCGGTGGCGGGATCGAGGGACGCGGTCGGCTCGTCGAGCAGCAGCAGCCGTGGGCGGTTGAGCATGGCCTTGGCGAGCGAGACGCGCGTCTGCTCGCCCGAAGAGAGCACGCCGCACTTGGTGTCGCGGAAGCGGGTGAGATCGAACTGCTGCAGCAGTTCCTCGATGCGGCGGTCGAGATTCGCGACCGCGTAGATCATGCCGAAGACGCGCAGGTTCTGCACCACGGTCAGGTTGCCCGGCAGGGGCGCGTAGACGGCGGCGAAGTTGGTGCAGGCGAGGGCGCGCGAGCGCTGCCGGGCGACATCCACGCCTTCGATCTGGATCGCGCCGGAGGTGGGTTCGAGCACGCCGAGAATCAT
>DASUBK010000208.1:0-13643 GCA_035763305.1 Terriglobales bacterium
CAAGGAGATCATCCTGGCGCTGCGCGCCGCCTCCAACGACCGCGCCGCGGTGTGCGTGGTGCTGACCGGCGCCGGCACTCGCGCCTTCTGCTCCGGCGGCAACACTCGCGAGTACGCCGAGATCTACGCCGG
The DNA here is from genome assembly GCA_035763305.1 of Terriglobales bacterium. Classification (GTDB taxonomy): domain Bacteria; phylum Acidobacteriota; class Terriglobia; order Terriglobales; family Acidobacteriaceae; genus DASUBK01. The sequence continues at coordinate 133 of DASUBK010000208.1, forward strand.
CGCGCCCCAGGAGTACCGCCAGTACATGCGCCTGTTCAACGACATGGTCACCGCCATCCTGCACTGCGACAAGCCGATCGTCTGCCGGGTGAACGGCATGCGCGTCGGCGGCGGGCAGGAAATCGGCATGGCCTGCGATTTTTCCATCGCGGTGGATACCGCCGTCTTCAGCCAGGCGGGTCCGAAGCACGGCTCCGCGCCCGACGGCGGCTCCACCGACTTTCTGCCCCTCATGGTGGGCATGGAGCGCGCCATGATGAGCGGCACGCTGTGCGAGCCCTGGAGCGCTCACCGCTTCTACTACTACGGCGGGCTGACGCAGATTGTCCCCGCACTCAAGCTCGATGACGCATTCGTCCCAAATCCCCTGGTCGTCACCGACCGCTTGCTGGATGAATTCGGCCGCGTGGTGCTGGGGGATTGGAAAACCGGACCAGAGAAGGACCGCGCCAGGGCGCTGCTGGCCAGATGCACTGCCGACCTGGCGCTGCTCGACCAAGCGGTCGAGGCGCTGTGCACCAAGCTGCTCTACACTATGCCCGACTGCCTGACCAAAACCATCGAGAGCCTGCGCAAGCACAAGCTGGAGCACTGGGACCGCAATCGCGAAGGCAACCGTGCCTGGCTGGCGCTCAACATGATGACCGAGGCCAACGCCGGCTTCCGCGCCTTCCATTACGGTACGCGGGAGCAGCGCGAGGCTGACTTCGTGCTCCTGCGCCAGCGTCTCGCGGAAGGCGTCCGCTGGAGCGAGGACCTGGTGAACGAAATCGCCCCCTGGACGGCTCGCACCGCCGCGGCCAAAATCGGCGACTGATCACTTCACGCCGAACAACCATGGAAGCTACGCGGCCCTCTGGATCGCCTTGGCGTAGGTGCCCATCAGTTCTGCCTGCTCGATGATCTTGCCCTCCATGGCGGCGATGACGTCCTTGTACGTCGCTCCCGGCTGGAGATCCAGCTTCTGCTTCAGCGCATAGACGCGCGCAAAATAGCGATGCGTCCCCGACGGAGGGCACGGGCCGGTGTAGCCGATCTTTCCCGAGTCGTTCTTACCCTGCAGCCCCACGCCAGGCACCACCGGTCGCCGCGGCACATTGGCGACCAGATCGGCGACATCGGCGGCAATGTTGTACAGCACCCAGTGCGCAAAGCCGTCCTTGCGCGGCGCATCCGGATCATGGATCAGGAACACAAAGGACTTGGTCTCTTTCGGCGCCTCCTTCCAGGAGAATTCCGGCGAAGTATTGTCGCCCTCGCAGGTGAATTGCTGCGGAATCGACTCGCCGTGGCGAAAAGCGGAACTGGTAAGTTGCATAAGACCTCCTGGCTTCGTTGCGATGATGTGGCTGCCGCGCCTGCGGTTCATGTTGGAGGGTTGTCCTGATTGTGGGATGGCCTGGGCTTGCAGGGACAGTTGGCCCTGTTCCGGCGGAAATCGTAAGTAGCGGCTGCCCCGTTCGGCAGGAATCGTGAGCTGCTTTCGCAAAGCGTTGATACCGTTCGCTTTTCCCTCGCACCTATCGCGACGACGGGGCAACAGGCGACGACAGGCCGCTGCGTCTAATCACTGACGTGAAAGGAGACGATTATGCGCAGCTTCATTCTTGCCTGCGTGTTGCTGCTTGGCGCCGCGGTGGCCGGAGCGCAGATTGCGCCGACACAGCAAAGCCCGCCCGCCAGCCCAAATTACCCCGGCGAACCGGGCACTCCACCCACCTTCCCGCGGCAGCAGATTCCGCCGGACCAGACGATCCCCGACACGCAAACGCCGCAGGCTCCTGCCCCGCAGCAGGTCCCTCCCGAGGAGCAGCCCAACCCCGTCGCGGCTTCGAACCCCATCACCGTGCAGGGCTGCCTGAGCGGCTCCGACGGAAACTACAGTATCGCCGATGCAACCGGCAGCACTTTCCAGCTGATTGGATCCGACCGGATGCTCAGTCCCTACGTGGGCCGCACGGTGCAGGTGACCGGCACCACATCTTCCGGCGGTACCTCGGTGGCGACGCCGCCCGACGCCTCAACAAGACCGGAGGCGCAAGAGAACGAGCCCATGGAGCAGACGCCGGTTGAGCAGCAACCCAGCGTCTCCCAGCCAGCCACGCAATCGGGTCAGTCGGCAATCACCGTTTCCACGGTGAAAGAAGTTGCCAGGAGCTGTAGCGAGGGACCGCAATAGATCGTGAGCTGTACGGCAGATTCCGGCAGCCTCCCCCGCGAGGCTGCCGGTCGCTTGCCGGCGTGGAATCTGCCATCCGAAGTCCCTGCTGGCCATTCCCTGTTCGGAAACGCATGGGCCAAACTCCAACGCCTGACTACAAGAACGACCCAGCCGCTCCAAAACCTGTAGAATGGATTAAGGCATGATGCCAACCCGCAAGTTCGGCGTTCTGATCACGGCAATCGGGGCACTCTGCTTCCTGTTTGTGGTGATCTGTCCCTTGACGCCTACTCCGACGGCTGTGGCCGGCGGTCAGGGGACCCAAGTCTGCAATCCCGGTGCTTCCGGAATGCAGGCTGTCGCGCCCGCATCCCAGCTGGTTTCAACTCTGAGCATTACGCCCACCCACTCGTTGGCAGCCGCGACGACGCTCCAGTTGCCGCATTCGCCGCATCCTGGGCACAGTCAGCTCGTCGATCTCACCTGCGCTCGTCTTTGTTAGCCCGCTGTCCCCGTCGATAGCAGCGAATCGGTTCCTCGTCTGTTAGGAACCTGCCTTCGCTCGACCTTTTCCTGAACAAATCACTATCGGTCCAGGAGGGGACTCCCCATGGTCTTACATTTTGCCGTGTCCGCCATGGCAACGCTCAAGGCGTTGCAGAGGCAGTGCCCGTACTGCCACCACAGGCAGTTGGTCGCTCCCAGCAAGAAGCACGAGGTCGTGCTTTGTGAGAAATGCCAGGCCGAAATCCCGGCCAGAGAGGACAGTCACTCAGCGTCATGAACATCGATCCGGCAACCATTGTCGTTCTCGTACTGACAGCAACAGCGGGCGTGTTGCTGGTCTGGATTGAATTGCACTCGCGGCGAAACTCGCAATTGCAACAGGCCGAAACGCCTCCGCCAATCGACAACGCGGCCGAAGCCGCTCCACCGCCGGTTCACGCCCCTGAAGGCGCCATCCGCAGGCGGCGCCGGCGTCGGCTGTAAGACTAGTCATGCATCCCGATATTCTGCTGCAGATCTCGGTGGCGTTAATCACGGCGGCCGTGCTTGCCTTCGCGGCAAGGTGGGCACGGCAGCCCTTGATCCTCGCCTACATCGCTGCCGGTGTGATTGTCGGGAACACGGAAGGACTGGGCTGGGTTCGGACACACGATATCGAGCCGATCTCCGAACTCGGCCTGATCCTCCTGCTGTTCATGATCGGGCTGGAAATCGACATCAAGAAGCTGCGCCACGCGGGAAAGGCAGTGATTGCTGCCGGAATCGGGCAGTTCGCCATCTGCGTTGGCCTCGGCCTCGCCATCGCGAGCTTCATCGGCATCGGCGCCGGCCGCTTCGACACGGTTTACTTCGCCGTGTGCTGCGCTCTGTCCAGCACCATGATTGTCGTCAAGCTGCTCTACGACAAGTTTGAGCTGGACACGATTCCCGGGCGGGTTACCCTCGGCGTCCTGATCTTCCAGGACATTTGGGCGATTCTCTTTCTCGCCCTGCAACCCACGCTGACCCATCCGCAGCTCTTGCCGATGCTGCTGTCGCTCGCCAAGGGCGTCGGAGTCGTGGCGGTCAGCTTCCTGGCCTCGCGGTATGTACTCCCGGTGGTCTTCCGCTCCGTCGCCCGGGTGCCCGAAGCCATGCTCATCACCGCGCTGGCCTGGTGCTTCGGTGTGTCGGTGCTGGCCGCATCCCTAGGTCTGTCCCGCGAAATGGGCGCCCTGGTGGCCGGCGTCTCCATTTCCGCGTTTCCTTACAACCTCGACGTGGTGGCCAAGATCGTCAGCCTGCGCGATTTCTTCATCACGCTCTTTTTCGTGGCCCTCGGTACCAGAATTCCGCGTCCGACTTCTGAAATTCTGATGGCCGCCGCCGCCGCGTCAGCGTTCGTCATCGTCTCGCGCTTCCTCTCCATCTCGCCGATCCTGCATCTGCTCGGGAAAGGCAACCGGATCAGTATCGTTCCCGCCCTGAACCTATCCCAGATCAGCGAGTTCTCGCTCGTAATCTGCACCGTCGGCCTGGCGCTTGGCCACGTCAGCGAACGATTGCTGTCGGTGGTGGTCTTCACGCTCGTGATCACGTCGGTGGTCTCGACTTACGGAATCCTCTACAACCACGAAATCTTCTCCGCCCTGAATCCCTATCTGAGAAGGCTCGGCCTTCGCGACGTCGGCGACACGCTCGAGGAAGCAAGCCCGCATGAACATTCGGACAAAGACGTCATCTTCCTCGGCTTCTCCCGTTACGCGAGCTCGCTGCTGGAAGAATTGCTGCGCTCCGAGCCGGGCCTACGCAACCGCATCCGGGTCATCGACTTCAATCCGCAAGTCAAAAACGAACTCGACCGTCGCGGCGTGTCCAACATCTACGGCGACGTGAGTCACCTCGACACTCTCAAGCACGCGCAGGTCAGCCACGCCAAGCTGCTGCTCAGCACCATTCCCGACAGCATTCTGAAAGGAACGACGAACCTCCGCTTGCTGCAGCAATTGCAACGACTCGCGCCCGACGCCAGGGTGCTGGTCACCGCCGATTTCTTCTACCTGGCGCGGCAGTTGTACGACGAAGGTGCGGCATTCGTGTTTGTCCCCCGGCTCATGAGCGTGCGCGACCTCGCCGACGCGGTGCTGGGTGCGCTCGACGGCTCCGTCGAACCGCTCCGCTCCGCGGCCTTGCAAGACATCAGCACCCGGGAAGAGGTGCTGCCGTGATCGTCAAGATCCTGGTCGGCGGCTATGGCGCATTCGTCCTGGTGATGACGATCGTCGCCTATGTCTGCTTCTTCAGACACAAAAGGTAAACCAGCGAGCACCACGAGGATAGGCGCGACCTGTCCGCGTCCCGAATGGGATGTGCAGTGGGGAAGCGCGAAACGTTGCGGAGCGTTTGGGGTCGAGAGATTCGAGTTGCGGCTGCAACAGGTCAGGCCGTCTTCAGAGGTATTCACATGCTCTGCGGCTGGACGAACGGAAGCAAACCGCAGGCAAGACCAAGTTCAGCCTGCCCCAGTCTAGATGTGGTTGGACGAAGGAGCCGGGGATGAGATCGGGCTGGGGAAACCGAAGGAAAGAAATGGTGGACCTGGTCGGGCTCGAACCGACGACCTCTTCCATGCCATGGAAGCGCGCTCCCAGCTGCGCCACAGGCCCACGCTACTGGTTCTATTTTCTCGCACTAAGAAACAGCCGTCAAACAGATTAGCCTCTCACCGCCCGGCGCTGTCCCTTAATCAAACGTGCGCACCACCCTGGTTCCCCCGCTGATCATCCCCTGGATCGCATCGCCGAAGAAGTCGTCCAGTTCGTTGCTCTCGGGCGCGCTCACCTGGTCCAACTCCTGCAACGCGTTCCCAGGCAGCACGACATCGACCGCGGCCAGGTTTTTCTCCAACTGCTCCACGCGCGTGGCGCCGATCAGCGTCGAGGTCACACACGGCCGGCTCAACACCCAGGCCAGCGCCACCTCGGCCGGCGTTTTTCCCAACTTGCCGGCGACGCGCAGCAGCGTGTCGAGAATCGTCCAGTTCCGATCCCGCTTGGCGAACTTCTCCAGCGTCGGATTGCCGGAATCCTTCATGTCGAAGACGCGCCCCGAGCCAGTGATCTTGCCGTTCTCGCGGCGAAACTTGCCGCTCAGGAAACCGCCCGCCATCGGACTCCACGGCGTGAGCGACATTCCCAACTCCTGCGCCATCGGCAGATGCTCGCGCTCCAGGCTGCGCGATACCAGCGAGTACTCGAACTGCAGCGCCGCCGGCCGCTCCCAGCCGCGCAGCTCCGCGATGGTGGTGAAGCGCGAGGCGTACCACGCCGGCACATCGCTCAGACCTACGTGGCGGATCTTGCCGCTGCGTACCAGGTCGTTCAGAGTGGACGCCACCTCCTCGACCGGCGTCACGCGATCCCAGGCATGCAGGATGTAGAGGTCAATGTAGTCGGTGCGCAGGCGCCGCAGCGAGCCCTCCAGCGCGCGCAGGATGTTTTTGCGCCCGTTGCCGCCGGCGTTGGGGTTCCCTGCCTGGGCGTTGAAGCTGAACTTGGTCGCCAGCACGATCTGGTCGCGCGATCCGCTCTCCTGGATCATCTCCCCCAGCCATTCCTCGCTGGTTCCGCCGGCGTACATGTCGGCGGTGTCCACGAAATTGCCGCCCGCGCCGCGGTAGACATCGAAGATGCGCCGCGAAACGGCCTTGTCCGCGCCCCAGCCGAAGGTCATCACTCCCAGCGCCAGCGGCGAAACCTTCAGCCCTGTGCGCCCCAGAGTACGAAACGTCGCCGTACCGCCGATATTCATGGTTCCTCTTGTGAAATGCCTGGGATGAGGCAGCCCCGGACGGGACCGCTGTGATGCTGGCCTGTTAGACACGGCAGCCCCGGGGCGGGATTCAGGAACGGGCAACATTGATGCCCAGGGCCTGCTCGCCTATGAGCCACTGCCTCTTCCGCGGCGGCATCCAATCGGAAAGAGGCCCTGATGGCTACCCTGCCCAAAGATCCGCTGCAGCCGCCGCGTCCGCCGCTGACGCAACCACCCTCGCGCGGGAAACGCTGGGGATTGGGACCGACGCTGCTGGCCTTCCTCATCATCCTGTTCGCCTGCCTGGTTGTGGGCGTGGTCATCTGGCTGCATAAAGCCGGCCCCCCGAACCAGAACACGCCAACCCAGCCGGGGGCGCCCCGCTCCGGGCCCGGAATGGTCGTGGTTCCCTTGCCGCCGCTGGCGGTAAGATAAGTAACCCAAACTGCCGCTTGCTACATCTGACAGTGGGAGCACTGTTTATGCGCACACGACTGTTCCCCCTCTTTTTCTGCCTGCTGGTTGCCGTTGCCCAGGCGCAGGTCAGCGCGCCGTCCTCCGACCAGACCCCTCCGCGCTCCGCCGCGACGGCCGTGCCGTCGCCCGCCCCGCCGCCGGCCGGCGTCAATAGCGTCCTTCTGCAGGTCGAACAAGCGGCGGGCAACCTGCGCGTCGACCTGGCCCGCCTGCGCATCGACAAGTGGAAGACCGACAGCCGCTCCAAGCAGCAGGCGCAGGACAATGCGCAGTCGCTGGACCGCAATATTCAGTTCGCCTTGCCGGGGATGATCCAGCAGGTGCAGGCCGCGCCCACGAGCCTGGCGGCGCGTTTCAAGCTCTATCGCAACGTGAATGCGCTTTACGACGTGCTCAGCGGCCTGACCGAATCGGCGGGCGCCTTCGGCCCCAAGGAAGATTTTGCCGGCCTGCAGAACGACGCCGCCGCCTTCGATACTCTCCGCCGCCAGATGGCCGACCAGGTTGAGGCGCTGGCCGCGCAAAAGGACGAGCAGATCAGCCGCATGGCGTCGCAAGCGCGTGCCGAGGAGGCCGCCCCGCCGGAGCCGCCCAAGAAGATCGTGATCGACGACACCGCGCCGGAGAAGCCCGCGACCAAGCCGAAGACCAAGAAGAAGGCTGTGCCCAAGCCGCAGGAACCGCCCAAGCCGCAAGCGTAGCGCTCTCCCTCGAGGCCAGAGATTACGCCACCCGGGGCGGCTTTCGGTGCAGCCGCAGGATTTCCGCCACCAACCGCGACACGCGCTGCGCCTCCGACTGTGCCACGTCGGACAATTGCGCTGCATCCGTGCTCGCCACCCGCTGCTGCAGCAGGTACAGCGAGTGCAGCAATCCCTGCAGCGGATTGTTCAGCTGGTGTGCCAGGTCTCCCGCCAACTGGAGTTTGGCCGCGTCTTCCAGCGCTTCCTCGGCCCTCTTCCGCAGCGTGATATCCACGTTGACGCCGATCATCCGCTGCTCGCCGCGTGCCGTGTTGTAGAACTCGCTGGAGGACGCGATCCAGTGCGTCTCCCCATCGTCGGCGGTCACCCGGAACTCGGTCTGGCAGGACCGCTGATTCTCCGCCGCCGACTTCAGCGTCGCCAGCACCCTTTCCTTGTCTTCGGGATGGACCTTCTGCAACCAGGCCTGCAGCGGCTCGCGGACACCGTGCTCCCGCGGGGGCGCGCTCGACCACACCACGTTCCCGCTGAGCAGATCCAGTTCCCAGGCCCAGATCCTGGCGACAGCGTGCGCCAACTGAAAGCGCTCCTGCGATACCAGCAGTGCCCGCTGGGTATCGCGCAAGCGCGCCAGCAGCATCGCGACCACCAGCGACAGGGCGGCAACCACAAACATCCGCATCAGGTCGTCGCTGCTCTTCATCCCCCACCGCCGGGTCGGCGCCAGCACGAAATACAACTGGGCCGCGCAGTTCAACACCACCGACACCACAGCGGCGGGCCGGCCGAACAGCCAGGCGGTGAAACCGGTTGCGATGAAGAAAAAAACGAAGAAGGGGTTGGAAATGGAGCCGGGCAGCGCCCGCGATAATCCGAGAGCAGCTGCGCTCAACCCTGCCGCGGCCACATACGGCAACAGCACTCCCAGGATTCGACGATGGGTGGGCACCGGCTTGTAGATGGCTCCCAGCGGCATCCTGCCGACCTCAGCCGGAAAGCGCGGTGCTATATACGAGGCAGCCGGCCGGGGAAAGGCTGCTTTCCGGAACTCGGGAAGCGGTCCCGGCGACGCCGGCATGCGGGCTAGCCGGCCGCGGGCACGTCCTTCTCATCGTCGTCATCGTCAATTTTGGGGAGTTTCGCCGTGTCGGGGTGGGGAATCTCGTGCACCTGGGTGGTGTGAAAGAGCGAATCGCTCTCAATGAAGGTTTGAATGTCGGTGATCTCGAAACGCACCTCGTCGCCGCAGCGGTGGCAACGGGGAAACGCATCGCCGGCCCGCAGCACCGCAAAGTGATCGGCGCGGTGGGGGGAGTGGATCACGCGATACACCGCCAGCGCCGGGATGCTGTCGCCAGGCCGGTAGCGAATTGGGACCGGGATCGGGTTGGCTTCCGGAGACAGGACTCCCCTCCACGATTCTCGCCGCGCTGGAATTCGATGCAGAGTTGCTGCCGAACGTTGCCCAGCCAGGCAACAGCGATGACTAACTACCTTTGGTTCCTGTGGATAAACGGCGAACATCCCTTCGACTCCGCTGCCACTCTAAGCAGGGGTAGCCAGCTCATGTCTTGTCACGCTCCTACCGTTCATTCTGTCCACGTCTATGACGCCGATTCCGCACTAATCGACCGGCTCTGCGGTATCGTTTCGTCCAGCTTGCGCATCGGGAACTCGGTGTTGATCGTCGCCACGCCCGAACACCGCGAGCAACTGGTGCGCGAGTTGAGCGGCATTGGCATCGACATCCGGTCGCAGGCCCGCGAAGGGCGCTTCAGCATGCTCGACGCGCAGGAGTTGTTGCGCACCTTCATGGTGAACGGGATGCCGAGCCGCGATCTCTTCCTGCTCGCCATCGGAACCGCCCTGGAGGATGCGCGCCGCAAATCGCGCGGCGCCGGCCAGGGAGTCACCGTCTTCGGCGAAATGGTCGCCGTGCTCTGGGACCAGGGCAACAAGCAGGGCGCGCTGGAGGTGGAGGAGCTATGGAACCAGGCCTTGCGCGACCAGACCTTCCACCTGCATTGCGCCTACCCGCGCTCCGGATTCGTCAGCGGCGAAGACGAATTGGCCGTCTGCAGCAGCCATTCCCACGTGGTGAGCTAAACGATTGTCTCAGCTCGCCTGCTCCGCCGGCCGCGGCGCCAGTTCCTCCAGCAGCCGATCCACAATCGCCCGCAGCGGCGCCCAAAAGGTCGGGTCCTGCAGCACCAGGGCGCCCAGGTAAACCGTGGCATCGGTCTTATCGTACTTCCCGGTCAACTGCTCCACCGCAGGCTGCAGCACCTCCGCCGTCGGCTGCGGCGGCTCCTGCTCCGACTCGTAGTGACCATCCTTGTTGGGGATTCCCACCGAGTTCAGAAAATCGCTGAGCATCGCCCGGTGGTGGGCAAACTGGTAGGCGATCATGGCCGCGTCCCACAGGTAGGGATTGTGCGCCATGTCGCGCGACAGGTACGCCGCCTTCCGGGCTACGGGAAGCTTCTTCACGAACTGCGGCCGCGCCTTCAGACGCTGGGCCAGCAGAATCTCCACCTGCCCCTTGGCCGCCTTCTGTTCGTCCGAGTTCCAGAAGGCTTCCGCGGCGCGCTGCCGCCGCTCCTCGCCCATGACTTCCCAGATTCGCTGCCGCAGGTCATCCATGCTCTCGATTTTAAATCGTGAAAAGAAGAATGCACCACCGAGGAGCCGCTAACCGCCGATTTTTGCGGGCAGCCGCGGATCAGAAACAAAAGAAAAGATCCGCGCCCATCCGCGAAAATCCGCGGTTAATTTCTCGGCGTCCCGGTGGTGGATTCTTCTAAGCCGTCGCGAAAATCGCGGCGAAGAAGCCGTCGCAGGGATGAACTCCCGGAACAGTGCGCAGGAAGGGACCGTCAACCAGCGAGCCGAGGTCCTCCCATGCCAGTTCGCCGGCGGCGCTCAGCCGCTCCAGCTCTTCGCCGCAGGGCCGCAGGCGAACTCCGCCGCCGCGCAGCGCTTCTTCCACAACCGCGGCATTCTCCTCCGGCTCCAGCGAGCAGGTGGAGTACACCAGTCGCCCGCCTGGCGCCAGCGCCTGCATCGCCGCGCGGAGAATCGCGCTCTGCCGCTGCTGCAGGCAGGCGAGGTCCGCCGCCCCGAGCCGCCACTTGATCTCCGGATTGCGCGCCAGCGTCCCGGTCCCGGAGCAAGGCACATCCACGAGAACGCGATCGAAGCGTGTCGCGAACGGCAGGCGCTCCGCGTCGGCAACCACAATGTGCGGCCACACAATCGGCGTACCCGCGATGCCACCCTGCGCCACAGCCGGCGCCGTGACCCCCAGCAGGCGCTTCATGGTGCGCGCGCGATGGGGATGAATCTCCGCCGCCACGATCAGCGCCTTGGGATTGCGCTCGGCCAGGATCGCGGTCTTCCCACCCGGCGCGGCGCAACAATCCAGGATGCGCGTGCCCTCGCCCACCAGCAGTCCGACCAACTGCGATGCCTCGTCCTGAATGCTGATAAGCCGGCGACGGACGAGGTCGAGAACCACGGCAGTCTGCCGAGCATCTGCCTTGAGCCGCCGCGCCGACGCCAGCAGCGCTCCCGGAGCAAGTTCGACCCCGGCGCGGCGCAGTTCCTCGGCGGCTTTCGCATCGCGCAAGCGGAGCGCCATGCCTCCGGGCTGCTGGTTATACCGGCAAATCTTCTCCGCCGCCTCAATCCCCAAGCGCTCCGCCCAGCGCGCCACCAGCCACAGCGGATGCGAATACAGCTGCGACAGGTCGAGCACCGTCTTCGCTCCCGGCGGAAGCACCGGCTGCAGCAACTCCGGATGCGCGGCCAGCTTGCGCAGCGCGGCATTGACCAGCGGCGCGGCGGAGCGTTTGCGGGCCCGCTTCACCAGTTCGACCGATTCGTTCACCGCCGCTCGCGCCGGAACTCGCTCGAGAAACCCGATCTGGTAGGCACCCATGCGCAGCGCGGTGAGCACCTCGCGATCGAGCTTGGTCAGCGCCTGAGAAACTACCTCGCCCAAGCCAACATCGACGCGTATGCGCCAGCGCAGCACGCCCATCACGATCTCCATGCAGAGCGCGCGATCCGCCGGTGCCAGCTCGGCGGTGCGCTCGGAATTCAGCAACTCGCTGGCGTACGCCTGGTCGCGCTCGACACGGAGCAGGATGTCGAAGGCGGCGGCACGCGCGGGAGAAACGGGCATACGGAGATTGTAGATTGAAGATTTCCGGTTGAAGATGGCGCGGTCAGCCGCCCAGGCGCTCTCCCGCCTTCGGCCGGTACCCATTGACGAAGTCGCGGGCACTCATGCGCTTCTTGCCTTCCGGCTGCAGGATCTCGATTTTCAGCACGGTTCCGCCGCCGCAGCCGGCAAACAGCCAATCGCCGCTGGCCTGGATCTGCCCCGGCGCGAGCCCCTGCACCGCCGCCGCAACTCCTTCGCCGAAGCGGGCCGGCGCTGCCAGCCACAGATTCAGCGCCTTTCCCCGGAACGTCGTGTGCGCTCCCGGCCAGGGCTGAAATCCCCGCAAGCGATTGCCGATCTCGGCCGCGTTGCGGTTCCAGTCAATCACGCCGTCCTCCTTCTTGAGGATGGGCGCCAGCGAAGCCTGCGCGTGGTCCTGTGGGCGCGGCGTGATACGGCCCGTGTCCAACCCGCGCAGCGTCTCGACCATCAACGGTGCCCCCAACGCAGCCAGCCGCGGACCCACGGTATCCGCCGTGTCCTGCGCTCCGATGGCAAGCGTCTTCTGCAGCAGGATGTCGCCGGTGTCCAGCCCGGCGTCAATGCGCATGGTGGTCACGCCGGTCTCCGTTTCACCCATGGCGATGGCCCACTGCACCGGCGCCGCGCCGCGGTACTTGGGCAGCAGCGAGCCGTGCAGGTTGATGTTGCCCAGCGGGGGCAGATCGATCATCCACTGCGGAATGATCCGCCCGTAGCCGACCACCACGATGGCGCGCGGCGCGATGGCCTCCAGCTGCGCACGAAAGTCAGTATTGTTCTTGATCTTGTCCGGCTGCACCACCGGCAGCCCGAGTTCCTGCGCGACTCGCTTGACCGGCGGCGCCGCCACTTCCATGCCCCGCCCTGCAGGCCGGTCGGGTTGCGTCACCACCAGGCGAATGCGGAACTCCCCGGCGGCGGCCAGCGCCTGCAGCGTGGGCACGGCGAATTGCGGGGTACCGCAGAAAATCAAATCCATCGGGTCATCGGGTCATCGGGTCATCTCGGAGTCGATGGCGCGATGACCCGATCACCCGATGACCCGATTATTTCCATTCCCCCTGCTTCATCAGCTTCTTGATCTTGCGCAGCATGAGGTCGCGCTTCAGCCGGCTGATGTGCGAGATGTACAGCTTGCCGTCGAGGTGCTCGGTTTCGTGCAGCAGGGCGCGCGCTTCCAGCTCCTCGCCAGTGTGCTCGAACCATTGGCCGTTTACGTCCTGCGCCTTGACCGTCACCACCATGGCGCGGGCCACGTTTTCGCGGAAGTCGGGCAGGCTGAGACAGCCCTCGCTGCCGTTCTGCCGTCCCGCGGTCTTGATGATTTGCGGATTGATCAGTACCAGCTTGGCGTCAGGGTTTTCTTTGAAGCTGCAGTCGATCACCGCGATGCGCTTGCCAATGCCGATCTGCGGCGCGGCCAGCCCGACGCCGTGCGCCGCGTACATGGATTCGAACATGTCCTCGATCAGCTTGCGCAGCTCGGCGTCGAAGACGGTAACCGTCTCCGACGGGTTCTGCAGCACCGGGTCGCCGTATTTCACGATGGGATAGATCACGGTAGTTGTTGGTTGTTGGTTGTTAGTTCTTCGTTCTTAGTTCTTAGTTGTTAGTTGTTAGTTCTCCGTTCTTCGTTGTTACTTCGTCTAAAGCCTGCCTC
>DASUBK010000209.1:0-11239 GCA_035763305.1 Terriglobales bacterium
TGCTGCGCCGCCGCCGCAAGCTGGCGCCTGACGCGCCCGACAATTTCTCCCTCTTCACCCAGGACTCGCTGTCGGATGTGTGGAACCAGATCACCGGCGCGGTGTTCGTGTTCATGTTCGCGGTGTCGAGCGTGGGCCTGATCGTCGGCGGCGTCGGGGTGATGAACATCATGCTGGTGTCGGTCACCGAGCGGACGCGCGAGATCGGAGTACGCAAGGCGCTGGGCGCGCGCAAGCACGACATCCTGCTGCAGTTCACCATGGAGGCGATCACGCTGACGGCGATCGGCGGTGCGCTGGGCGTGGGCTGCGGCGCTTTCCTCACGCTCCTGGTGCGGGTGATCTGGTCGTCGCTGCCGGCCACAATGTCGGCGTTCTGGACGGCGCTGGGCTTCACCATCGCCTGCGCCATCGGGCTGGTGTTCGGAATCTATCCCGCGTGGAAAGCCGCGAATCTCGACCCCATCGAAGCGCTGCGCTACGAATGACGCTTCGTCATTTGGAACTCGTCATTTCTGTTTTTGCGCGAGTCATTGTTGTTACGTTCCTTTGTCGTGCGCTGGGTCACTGCGTTGTTACGTTCCTTTGTCGTGCGCTGGGTCACTGCTCTGCCACAATCCCGTTCTCCCGCAGGAACTGGCGGACAGCCTGCATCGCATTGCGCATCTGCTCGAGGTTGAACCCGCCGTGGCCGCCGCCGGGAATGGTCAGCAGGCGATTGCGCACGCCGGCCTTGTCCAACTCCTGGTGCAACCGCACCGCCTGCGTGTAGGGCACCAGCGTGTCCTTGTCGCCGTGGATGGTCAGCACCGGCGGCGAATCCTTGCGCACCATGTGGATGGGCGAGACCAGCGCAGCGAGCTTTTCGCGGTCGGGCTGGCTGCCCAGCCACTCGATGGCGTAGTTCTTGGCGTTGGGCCCGCTCAGCAATTCCTCCACGTCGGTGATGCCGTACCAGTTGATGATCGCGGCGACCTTGGGCCGCGTGAGGTCGGCGCGCTCCCAGCGCAGGTTGTCTGGGGCGGTGCAGCCGCGGTCCAAACCGGCTTCGGGCGTGAGCAGGCCGGTGGTGAGCGCGAGATGTCCGCCGGCGGAGCCGCCGGTAGTCACGATGCGGTTGACGTCGAACTTGTACTTGGCCGCGTTGTTCACCACCCAGTGCAGCGCGCAGCGGCAATCTTCGACCGCGGCGGGCGCCAGTTCCGTCTCGCCGAGGCGATATTCGACGTTGGCCACGGCGAATCCCATCTGCAGGTAGGGGAGAACTTCGAGCGTCATGCCCTCCTTGTGCCCCACCACCCAGCCACCGCCGTGGATCATGACCACGACGGGCACCGGCGTGGTTCGCTGCGCCGGCAGGTAGAGGTCGAGCTTGAGGTCGGTATTGTTCTGCCTCCCATAAACGATGTTGGGCATGACGTCGTAGAGCGTGGAGGCGAGGTCCGTCCACTCACTCGCGGAGGACGGCGGCGTGCCCTGCGCGATTGCGGGCAGGCCCACAGCACCGCACAGGGCGGCGATCAGCACAAAACGGAAAAGAGTTCGGCGTGTCATGGCGCAGGGATTCTAAGCGTGCCCCGCGCCGGCCACCAAGAGCAAAGTCAGATCGGGCGCAGCTTACCGTTCTGCAAAAGGAACTGCCGCCCCCGCCAGACGATGCGCTGCCCGGCGAAGCCGCCTGCCCACAACGCCATGGCGACGGCGTCGCGGAGCGGCAGCAGCCACAGGCTTCGGGCCAGATGGCGATCGCGCAGGACGCTTCGTCCTACTGTCCAGGACACCAGCAGACGCATCACCGCCGCGTCCGCCAGTACAACCCAGGCCCAGGTCGCGCCCCACGAGAGCAGGAGCGCGAGCATCGCCCACGGAAGAGCGAAGGTGAGCGCCAGCCCGGCATAGCCACGCGGCCGCGAATCGCGGATGGCGCGGTTCCAGCGCAGCTGGTGCGCGACGAATCCATCCATCGTGTACGGCGGCAGGCGATGCTCCACCACGGCGTCGGCGAGCACCACGCCGCGCCCGCTTTGGGCGATGCGCGCGCCCAGTTCGTAGTCGTCGGCGAGGTAATCGAGCAGCGGCTCGAAACCGCCGATCGCCTGCAGCGCGGCGCGCGAGAATGCCAGCGTCGAGCCGAGTCCGAAGCGGATGCCCTCCAGCCAGCGCGCGGTCAGCACGCCGGCGGCAAAATCGGTGCTGATGCCCAGCGCCTCCAGTGTCGCGCCCAGCGAACCGCCGCCCACGCCGCGGTAGAGGCACGTAACCATGCCGACCTGCGGATCGGCGAAGTGCCGCATGACGCTGCGCAGGTAGTCGGGCTCGACCCGGATGTCGCTGTCGTTGACCAGCAGGTGCGGGTAGCGCGCGTGCGGCAACATCTGGGCGAGATTGCTGACCTTGACATTGGCGCCCAGCAGCTGCTCACACACGACCAACCGGATCGCGCGCTGGGGAAATTCCTGCTGCAAACGCCGCACCTCGGCAGCCGCGGCATCCTCGGCGTTGTCCACGCCGAAGATCAGTTCGTATTCCGGATAGTCCTGCAGGCAATGGCTGCGGAAGCTGTCGTACATGCCGGGATCGGCGCCTTTGAGCGGCTTGAGGATGGTCACCGGCGGCGCGAAATCCGAGGGCGCCGGGCGAGAGCGGAGAAAATCGCGCGCCGCCCACCAGCCGAGCAGGGAATAGACGCAGCCGCACACCGCGCCCAGCGCGGCGATCGCCTCCATCGCGATGCGCAGGAAATGCAGCATGATTGGCGGCTGCAAGAGTAGCAGATGGGAGCCGGCCGGCTTAGATGAGGGGACTCAGCCGAGGCGCTCGGGCGGCGTGGGGCCCGGCTCGCGCACCGGCGCGTCGGGCGTTTGCGTCGGGCGGTCGGGTGGCTCCTCCACCGGCGCGCCGGGCTTGCGGTCCGGCGGCACCGGCGGAGCTTTCCGTGGCTCGTTCACTACGCCGCTCTGCGCCGCTGCGCCACGCGGCGATCGCTGCGGGCGGTCCGGCGCTCGTTGCTGCGGCTGCGCCCGCGCCGGCTGCGGCTGCTGCGGGATTCATTCCCGCGGCTGACGAGCTTGTTGAAGTTGCTCTTCTGCCCGCGCGCGGTGGTGTCCTGCACCAGCAGACCGAGATTGCGCTCGTCGAACTTGTCGAACCACTCGTCCCACTCGATCGCCTCCAGCGACGTCTCGCCGCTGTAGCCGGGGAAGTCGAGCCGGATCATCCCGATGTCGTCGCTGCCGCCGGTGCCGCGCACGCACGCCGGATGAGCGCCGCGCTCCTCGGCCCAGCGGCGGATTTCCTCGCGATCGGTGAGCATATGCGACGCCGCGCTGCGACTGCTGCGCCTCGAGGTACTAGGCGACGACGCGCGGGCCGCGCTCGTCCGCCGCGACGATGCGCGCGATGATGTGCTCTTGCGCCGCGACGCCGACGCCGCACCGCGAGTGCTGCTGGAGCGCCCGCGGGAACTTTTTCCCCGCCGCGTGGTGGAGGCGGACGCGCGCGAGGTGGCCCGGCGCCGCTTGGCCGTGCATTCCACGCAGCGGCAATCCGCGTCGTGCCTCTTCGAAGATTGTTTCGCCATTGGCATCTCCCTTCGACTTATATGGTTACGATGCGCGTGGGCTTGGGGGAGTTTGTAGCGAGTGAGAGCTGCGGGGCAGGAGGATTTCAGATTGAAGATTTCAGATTTCAGATTCGAGATTGAAGATTGGCGGAGTCCAGAGCGGGTTCAGCAGAAGAATTGACTATTGAAAAATGAATATTGAACATTGCCATTCAATTCTTCTGCCACCCTTCAAAGCAGGTCCACGGGCAATCGCGATTCAGTATCCCAGCCGCACCAGCACCGACAGCACGATCCCGAACAGCGCCAGGCCGAAGGTCAGGAAGGCAACGTAGTCTCCGATATGCCCGCTGTGAACCCGGCGTACGTTGTAGGCCAGCCGTTTCACAGGCGAGGCCCACGACTTCTTCCGCGGCCAGTAGGGCGACAGCGCGAACCACGCCAGCAGGAATGCTGCTGCGGCCGCGCCGATGGAGCGCGCCATGCTGGAAGCCGGAAAGACGTGCTCCACCGGCGGCGGGCTCAGTGGGACCACGGCGTTGTCGAGCACACGCGCCTGGTAACCGGCGTAATCGGCGAAGCGAGTCGCGCCCGCCTGCGCCGCCTGCCGCACTCCAGGGATGATTCCGACCGCCAGCGCCAGCAACGCCAGCACCGCGGCCGGGCCGTACATGGCCGCGGGAATATCGTGCCGCGGGCCCTTGGTCTCCGGTCCCTCTTCAATCTTCTTGGCGCCGCCGGTCTCGCCCTCCTCGCCATGACCCCAGCCGAGGAACACGCGGCCGCCGACACGGAATACCGCGCCCGCGGTCAATACAGCCGAGAAGAAGAACACCCATGCGACCCATGCGTGACCGGCCTTCGTAGCGGTGTCGTCGATGGCGGCTTCTCCGAGGAAGGTGGCGAAGGGTGGCAGCCCGGCGAGGCCCAATCCGGCCAAGACCCACATCGCGCCGGTACCCACGCACTGTCGCGCCCGGCCTTTCAGTTCCAGTTCATCCACCGAGCGCAGCCGGTGCAGCAGGATGCCGCTGCCGATGAACAGCGATGCTTTGACCAGCCCGTGCCCGACGACGTACAAGGCCGCGCCGGCCAGCGCGTCGATGCGCAGCAGCGCGAAGCCGATCACCATCAGCCCCATGTGGCTGACGGTGGAAAAGGCGAGCAGCCGCTTGATATGCCGCTGTCCGAAGCACATGATCGCGCCCACCACCGCAGTCGCCGTTCCCACCGCCAGCAGCAGGCCGGTGACGGCCGCGCGGTCGGCGCCGAAGGGGTGGTCCATGATGCCCCAGTAGATTCGCGCCACCGCGTACAGCCCCAGTTCGACCATCACCCCCGAGAACAGCACGCACACCGGCGTGGGCGCGACCGCATGCGCGTCGGCCAGCCAGAAGTGAAAGGGCAGCACCGCGCCTTTGACGAAGAAGCCGCACAGGATGAGCGCGAAGGCGGTCAGGACCAGGGCATCGGGACGCGAGTCGAGGGCGCGGCCGATCTGGGCCATGTTCAGCGCACCGGTGCGGGCGTAGAGCATGGCGATCCCCAGCAGCGCGGCGAAGGCCGCGATGGTGTTGGTGATGGCGAAGTTCAGCGCGCCCTGCAGCGGCGCCGTCTCCTCGATCTTGTAGCCGCAGAGGGCGAAGGCGGCGGCGCTCATCAGTTCGAAGAAGACGAACAGGTTGAACAGGTCGCCGGTGAGGCTGAAGCCGCACATCGCGCCCAGGAAGACCATCATCAGCACGTGAAATAGCGTGCCGATGGCGTCGAAGTAGTGCAGCGAGAAGACCATCGCCGCCAGCACCAGCAGGCTCGTGAACGCGGCAAGACCGGCGCCGAAGGGACCGATCGCGAACGAGATGCCCAGCGCCACGCCGGCTCGCGGCGTCCACCCGCCGAACCAGTAGACCAGCAACTGACTGCGGGCGGCGGCCATCAGCAACACGCAAAACACGAGATTCGCGACCGCGCACAGCACGGCCAGGGTGTCGGCCAGGCGCCGCGGCATGAACTTATTGCTCGCCGCCAGGATGCCGGCGACGGCGAAGGGGATCGCGACAGGGAGCGGCGCCAGCGGCATCAGCCTTCCAGCGCCTCCAGATCGTCAGGATTGAGCGTGCGCGTGTGCTTGTGCAGTTGCACCGCCAGGGAGAGCAGCAACGCCACGACTGTCGCTTCGACCACGATGTCGGTCAGCATCAGCGCCTGCACCACCGGATCGACGGCGGGCGTTCCCACCGCTGCGCCGGCAAACACCGGCGGCACTCCGCCCCACTTGTAGCCGATGCTGAGCAGCAGGACGTAAGTGGATGACTGCAGCACCGCCAGGCAGATGATCAGGTGAACAAAATTGCGGCTGGTGATGATCCCGTACAGGCCGGCGAGGAACAGCCACGCGGCGACGAAGTAGGGCAGGAAGCTCACTTCTGGCCTCCCAGGGTCTCGAGCGTCTGCTCGAGGAAGG
The DNA here is from genome assembly GCA_035763305.1 of Terriglobales bacterium. Lineage (GTDB taxonomy): Bacteria > Acidobacteriota > Terriglobia > Terriglobales > Acidobacteriaceae > DASUBK01. Next base: position 6,027 of record DASUBK010000209.1, read on the forward strand.
CATGCAGCAGCAGCACAAAGCCGCCGGCGACTTCCAGGCCGGTGGCGAGGCTGATCAGAATGATGGTGCCGCTGGAGGTGATGTTCCCGGTTTCGCCCAAGGGCACAACGTTTTTCAGAAACGCTTGGCCGATGACATAGCCGGCGAAGCCGATGGCGACGTAGGCCAGCGCGCCCCCGGCTTCCGCGAGTTCCACGAGAGTGTGCGAAATGATTTTCTGGAAAGTCTTGAAATCGCCGCCGAGATACACCAGCAGGGGAGCGGTGGCCAGGATAACTCCGCCCTGGAAGCCTCCGCCGGGCGTGAGTTGCCCGTGGCTGACGATGTAGAGTCCGAAGACGATCAGCGGCCCCACCAATCCTATGGTGATCACCTTGGTGGCGTCGCTGGGCGAAGGCGCGCGGCGGTCGGAGCTCTCATCCTCGTCCTTCGATCCACCCTCGCCCTGGCCTTCGCCCTTTTGCCTGCGCAGCAGCAGCGTGCAGCCGATCACCGAGATGAAAAGGATGAACTCTTCGCCCAGGGTGTCGAAGCCGCGGTAATCGAAGTTGACGGCGGAGACCACGTCGGTGGCGTGACGCTCGTACACCGCGACCGAGTTCAACACGTCGCCGTATGGGCCGTGGTAGTGCCCAAGAGGCGGAAGCCCGCGCAATCCCCAGAGCAGAATGCCGAATAGCATCACGCCGGAGGCGGCAAAGAGAACCATGCGCACGCCACGATTCATGCCGCGTTCTCCTCCGGCCGCGCCTGCTTGGGGTTTTCCTTCTTATGCTCTTCCCGCTCGGCTTTCTCCCGGTCACGGCGGATGCGCGCCAGGGCCAGCATAAACATCAGCGGCAAAGCGACGGTGCCGACGGTGACCTGCGACAGCGCCACGTCGGGCGCCTGGTAGAGGAAGAACATCAACGCCAGCAGCAGGCCGTAGAAGCTGAGCCCGATGACCTGGCTGCGAGGATCCCGCGTCAGGACCACCGCCGTGCCGGCGACGAGCACGAAGACCAGAATGGTGGCCTGCATCACCAGCACGACGGCGACCTCCCGCTCATTGCACGCTCCCCTCGATATCGGCGCGCAGCGCCGGCACGTCCTTAATGCCTTCGATCGACTCGCCGGTGTCCGGCTTCCAGTCGCCCTTCTCCCGTATGCGGTAGGCGCGGGCCGTGGCATGCGAAAGCACCGCATTGATCAGCAGCAGGACGATACAGATGAGAATGGTTTTCATCACCGCCTGCCCCGCGCCTTCGGCGACGACGACGGCGGCGAGCAGGGCGAAACTGGCCACGGTGGTCACCGGCGCGAGGTAGTGCAACGCGTCCAGGACGTCATCCATCACCAGCATTCCCACGCAGGACAGCCAGGCGACTGCCACGGTGATGCCGAGCAGAACCTCGACGGCGATGTTGGCGGCGCTCATAGCCAGCGCTCCAGGAAGCGGATGAACACCAGGCCTCCACCGAAGGCCAGCAGGGCAGTCGCCAGCGCCAGATCGTAGAAGTTCACGTTGTGAACGCCTTCCGCCAGCATCAACAACACCATGACGATGACGACACCAGTCATCTCCAGGCCGACAACGCGGCGGACCGCATCGCCGCGGAACACGACCACGCCGCATGGCAAGAGAGCGAACATCAGCACCGCCGCAGCGACGAGCCAGGCGTTCATGGCTTCGCCCCCAGGCGGCGCGTTACGGGAGAAACCGGCGCGGGAACCAGGCTGTGCAGCAGCAGGTAGTGGCGCTCTTGATCGATGCCCACCACGACTGAGTTCGGCGGAATGGTGGTGTACAAAGTGGCCAGAGCACGGCGCGCGGCGGATTCGGTATCGTCGCGGCCGGCGTCGAACGGCACCACCTGCAAGCGCGAGCGCGAGGGGCGTCCCAGCATGCGGCGGAGCAATTCGGCGAAGACCACCAGTGTGTTCTGCAGGACCTCGCCGGGCAGGCGCAAGACCTGCAGCGCCTGCCGCACTTGCGGACGGAAGGTGGCAAAGCCGGTAGCTTTGACCACCGCATCGCCCACGGCGCCGATCAATGCCGCCGCCACGCCGGCCAGCACTTCGTTCCAGTGCAGCAGGCTGGCGAACATCATCCACAGCCCAAGCAGCAGCAGAAACTCGACAGCGCTGTCGATTAGCGCCCGCATATCGAACCGCCTCGACTGAGAAGAGCCTTCGGACATAGAAATCCCACGTGGGCGCGTGCGAAGCCCATGTGAGTAGAACGCCGGTGACAAAGTGCAGGTTGCCCCAAGCGCGCTGCGCCAGCGCGTTGGGCGCGAAATGGCGCCTGAAGATTGGGTGAATGGGTGATTTGGTGATTGGGTGATTGGACTGGCCGTTATCAGTCCGATCACCCAATCCCTCTCTACGCCGGCTTGGGGCGCAGCTCGACCGGCAGCTCGGCTTCGCCGTCGCTTTCGCCGCGCCGCTCGGGATACTGGTGGAACTCCTTCGCCGCCTCGCGCCCAAAGCGGGTCAGCGGAGACAGCGTCAGCGCCGACTCGCTCTCCTTCCCGGTGCGCCGCTCGCGCGCCTCACGCACCGCCGAAGACGGCTGCGCCACGTCGTCCGGCAGCACGCGATTGACGACGCCGAGGATGTCGGCGGTCACGCCGGGGAACAGCCCGTGGAACATGGCCAGCAGCTTGGCTTGGGGCGTGAGCACGATTTCGCTGCGGCCCTGGCGGATGGCCCGCACCACGGCCCGCGCCGCACGCCGCCCGCTCATCGCCAGGCCCGGCATCGCCGACGAGAGGCTGAACCACTTGTACTCGGCTTCGTTGTCGCCCTTGAAGTAGGCGTTGACGAACGATCCGGTGCGCATCAGGCCCGGCACAACCGTCGTGACCTTGACGCCGTAGCGCGCCACCTCCGCGTGCAGGCCTTCGGAGAAGCCGACGGCGGCGAACTTGGCGCAGTCGTAGGGCAGCAGGTGCGGCACCGCCACTTTGCCGCCGATCGAAGTGATGTTGGCGATGCGCCCACTGCGCCGTTGCAGCATGTGCGGCAGCACCGCCAACGTGGGATACACCGTGCCCCGGAACATCACGTCCATGGCTTCCTGGAAGTCGGTGGAGGTTTGGGTCTGCAGCGGGCCGACGGTGATGACGCCGGCGTTGTTCACCAGCACGTCAATGCGGCCGAAGATCTCGACTGTCGAGTTGACCATGCGCGCGACTTCGTCCTGGTTGCTGACGTCGCACAGGATGGGAGAGACGTCGGCGCCGGCGCGGGACAACTCCTCGCGCGCCCAGTCCAGTTCGCGCTGGTCGCGGGCGCAGAGCACGATGCGCGCTCCGGCGGCGGCGAACTCCTGCGCCATCGCCAGACCCAGGCCACGCGATCCGCCGGTGATCAGCACCACCTTGCCGTGCATGTCCTCGCCGCGGGTGAGCCGCCGCCAGAGCGCGTAGGCGGTCACGCTCGCGCCCACTCCGGCCAGCGCCATGCCGCCGGCGCCGATAATCGCCAGCGTGCGCAGCGGCCGCAATTTGCGCGCCTTCCAGAGAACTCGCATCACGCCCATAGCAACCTCCGCAGCCGGTCGAGGTCGACCGGCCTCCACCAATCTAATTGAGTCGCTCGGGTGATTGGACGATGCCGGCAGCCACTCCAATCACCCAATCACCAATTCACCCAATTGGGCAAAACTCATCCACACTCGGCAATTGCGAATCAGTCCGACCCTGCGTGCACCTGTCCCCAGTTCAGCAGGCTGACGATCATTACCCCGCCGAAGATGTTGCCCGAGGTGGCGAACAGCAGCCAGCGGAAGTAGGCGCTGGCGGGAACGCCTCCGCCGCAGACCGCCGCCAGGATTTCGCCGCTGGTGGCGATGCAGTGGGCGAATCCGCCGACGCCGACCACGAAGGTGAGCAGCCAAACCATGGCGACTTGTCCGATGGTCCAGTGACTGGCGGTCACCATCCATGCCACCAGCGCGATGAGCCAACCGCCCACCACGCCCGACCAGAATGCGTTGGAATTCGACACCGCCAGCGCCGCCACGCCCAGCTTGATCAGTTCTTCCGCCACCTTCGGCTGCAGCGAACTGGTGCGCACCGCCAGCAGCGCGAAGCAGAATGCGCCCAGCACGTTGGCGGCGAAGACCGTTCCCCAAAGCCGCATCATGTTGCCGAGATGACGGGGCTCGGTCAGCACCAGCACCACGGGATAGAGAGTGTTCTCGGTGAAGAGTTGCGCCCGGCCGATGATCACGGCAATGAATCCGACCGGGTAAAACAGCATGGCGATGAAGTGCGATTGCTGGCTCTCGGGCAGCAGTGCGGTGACCGCCGCCACTGCCAGCCCGGTCAAACCCATGGTGAAGCCGCCCGCCAGGCCGGACACGGCCAGGGCACGGGTATTGCGATCGAGTTCGGCGCGCGCGTTCTCCTGGGCGCGTTCGAAGATCGCGTGCGCCGAGGGGCGGGACGAATCGATGGCTAGCTCTTGGCTCTGGGCCACCCGCTCTTAGATGCAACTTAGCCCGTAGCAGCGCCGATGATTGGGTGATTTGGCGATTGAGTGATTTGGTGATTGGGCCGGAATCACGAGCTCGGTGACGCTGTTGACGCCGGTCCAATCACCAAATGCCCAATCACCCAATCGCCGAATTACCCAATTTCCGGCAGGGCGGCGCGATTGCGAATGATTTCCACCAGCTTCCCGCGCGAAACCACGCCCTGCAGGAAACCGCCTTCGACCACCGGGGCTTCGATGAGGTCCTCGCGCCCGAGCACGTCGAGCGCCTCAGTGGCGGGCATGTCGGGACGAAGCGAGCGGATGCGGCTCAGCGGGCGCATGATGGCGCGCAATGGCGTGACCGGCCACTGATCGCGGGCGATGCGGCGCAGGGCACGAAAGTCCACCATCCCGTCCAGTTTGCCCTGGTTCTCCACCAGGAAGCATTGCGGGCCGCCGCGCGCCGCGGTCTCGGCCACGCTTTGCAGGTTGACGTTGGCGTCCACCGTGATGCAGTCGCGCGACATGACATCGCGCACGGTGAGGCCGCGCAACGCCGCCAGCATGCGCGAGTGAGCGTGGGTGCTGCCCGCCGCCTGGATCAGGAACCAGCCGATGAAGGCGATCCAGAGTTCGCCGAGGCCGCCGCCGGCCAGCATGCGGAAGATGCCCCAGATGATGAACAACACACCCACGCCCTGGCCGACGCGCGCGGCGATGGCAGTGGAGCGGTCCTCGTTCTTGGTGAT
>DASUBK010000210.1:0-18343 GCA_035763305.1 Terriglobales bacterium
CGGCAAGAAAATCCGCACTATGGCGGCATAATGCCCGCACAGCGAAAGGGGAGGAGGCTTGCGCCTCCTCCCCTTTGTTTGTCCGCCCGCGGCTAGAACGAAATGCGTGCCGCCAGCTGGATGATGCGCGGATCGTAGGTGTTGCTGATCTGGCCGAAGGTGCCGGGATCGTTGATCCCGTTGCTCGGGGTGGTGAACTGCGCGTGGTTGAGGATATTGAAGAACTCCACGCGGAATTCGAGTTTCAGCCGCTCCGCGATCAAGGGCGTTGTTTTGCCCAGGGCGAGATCGAAGTTGCCGCGTCCCGGACCGCGGAAGAAGTTGCGCGGCAGCGACCCGTAGGTTGGATCTGTCGGGATCACGCCGTTGGAGTTCGAGGGCAGCGAATCGGTGTCGAACTGGGTGGGATCGAACCAGAACGCCCCGGTCTGGCCATTGAAGGTCCGAGTCACCTTGGGATCGAAGGTTGTGATCGAGGTCCCGATGAGGTTCGGACGAACCAGGTTGGAATCGCCGGCCCCGGACGGACCCGGCCGCGGGCGACTGCGCGACAGCCCCGCCCGGACATCGATCGGGAAGCCGGTTCGCCAGCTGAGAATCGGGTAGAGCGCCCAGCCGCCGGTCAAGCGCTTCGGTCCCGACGACCACATCTCCTGGAAGGGAAGCTCCCAGGCGCCGCTGAAGGTCAAACGATGGGCGATGTCATAGTCGCTCACCGCCGTGAACAGCGAGTGGTTGTAGGCCGGGACGCTGGAGCTGTTGTTGCGGAAGCCGGAGGCGTTATCGATCGATTTGGACCAGGTATAGGCGATGTTGAAGTAGCTGTTGCCTAGCCAGCGGTTGTTGCCCACCTTCTTATTGAGGTTGGCTTGGAATGCATTGTAGTGGCCGTGGGCCGCGTTGATGAACGTGTCCATGTAGCTGTAGGTGCCGCTGCCGGCGCCGGGCTGTGTATCCAGCAGCCGCGTGGTGGTGCCGAGGATGAACGGGTTCGCCTGAGCGTACGCGGTTTCCTTGTGGGTGGAACTGCCGACGTAGGCCAATTGCGCGGTCATGGCGCCGGGCAGTTCGCGCTGCACGCTGAGGTTGTACTGGTAGATGTAGGGTGTCCGCAGGTGCGGATCCACCAGGTACTGCCCGCCGCCGCCGAAGGGCAGATAGCCGGCCGCGTCGAAGTTCAAGTCAGCGGCCGGAGGCCTCGACGGGAACGGGTTGGTGGAACCGGTAATGCCGAAGATGTCAGACAGATAGTTGCTCGGCCCGTCGTAGCCCCCGGGCAGCGGATCGGGATAAAGGTCGGCGTATCCGAAGAATGGAGGCTGGCCGTTGAACTGCAGGCTGTCCTCACCTTTCAGCACGTCGTAGAAGACGCCGAAGCCGCCGCGGAGGCTGGTCTTGCCGTCGTTGAAGGGATCCCAGGCAAACCCGACGCGGGGAGCGAAATCGTTGCGGTCGGGGAAGTTGGCGCCGCGCGGCGCGCCCGCGTCGTAGGGGAAGAGCAGGCCCGGAGGCGCGTTGACGAAGCGGGTGGATTGCGCGCCCCACTTAAAGGAGTAGCTGCGGCCCTGGGTATCCAGCTTGGGTGAGCTGTACTCGTAGCGCAGGCCCAGGGTGAGCACCAGGTTCTTGCGTACGTGCCACTCATCCTGGGCGAAGCCGGCCCACTGCTTGCTGCGGATGTTGGATGGCGCGCGCGGAGACTGGTAGTAGTTGTCCGGCAGGCCGAGCAGGAAGTCGGCGAAGGCATTCTCGCTGCCGACGCCGCCCGCATCGCGAGTGCCGGCAAAATTGAAGGAGCCGGTCACGAAGTAGTCGTAAATGGTGTTGTTCTGGTAGGGCGAGTAGCTGAAGCCGAACTTCATGGTGTGCTTGCCCTTGATCCAGGAGAGCGTGTCCGACCAGACAAAGGTGTTGTCCACCAGGTTGGTGGGCCCGTTGTAGTTGAACCCCACCGTCATGCTGGGGAAATACAAGATCGCCGGTGCAATGGGATCATCCGGCGTATTGCCCACCCCCAGGTCCACCGAGGTCGGCCACTGCTTACCGATTCCCGCCTGCAGGATGTTGTTGCGCTGGGCGGTGAAGCGGAATTCGTTGAGGACCGCATTGGTGAAAGCGCGCGTATAGGCGACGTTGAGGAAGTAGTGGTTGTTTTGTCCGGTTCCGGGAAATCCCGGGACGGTGATCAGTTGCGAGGGAGTAAACGGAGTGATGGTCGGATTGCGGAAGAGTCCCAGGGTGGTGGAGACCTTGTCCTTGTCGTTGGGGACAATGTCGAACTTGAGCGTGAGCTCGTTGTTGTCGTTCTTCTCCAATCCCTGGGCATTCATGAAGCCGTTCGGCGAAGTCGGCATCATTCCGGCGGCAATGTACTTCTGCGCCACCGCATCAAACCGCGACGGATCGATGATGCCCTGCTTCGCCAAGGCGAGGCTGGGCTGGAAATAGGGCATGCCCGGCCAGGTATCGCCTTGTTCCGTGACATCGTCGAAGGGGTCTCGGTCAAACTGGTAGCCATAACACGGGTTGTCGGCGCCCGGCGCTCCGAACGCCGCGCCGCCGGCCAGGTAGCAACCCACGCCCAGGTCGGGACCTCCGCCGGGACCGGAACGCGAGAAGTCGCCCGCCAGTTCCGCCGGGGTGTACACCGTGGTCTTGTCGGCGGTGACCTTGTGCGTCAGCCGCTGCCCTTGATATCCGGCGAACCAGAAGAACTTGTTCTTCCCGTTCATCACCTTGGGAATGGTGAGCGGGCCCCCGAGGGTGAAGCCGAACTGCTGCCGTTTGAGCACGTCGCGCGGCAAGCCGTTGCGCTTGTTGAAAAAGCTGTTGGCGTTGAAGGCGTCGTTGCGTACGAAGTCGTACACGCTGCCGTGCAACTCGTTCGTGCCCGACTTGGTGACCATGCTGATCACGCCGCCGGCGTTGCGCCCGTACTCCGCGGAATAATTGCTGGTAAGAATGCGGAATTCGGCGATGGTGTCGGGGTTCGGGGTGTAGACCGCCTGGTTGCCCAGCAGATCGTTATTCAATCCGCCGTCGAGCAGGTAGGTCACCGAATCCGACTTGCCGCCGGAGATGCTGAAAGTACCCTGCTGCGAGTTGCTCGTCGTGGGAGTAGTGTTGGTCTCCATCACGCCCGCCTGCAGCTTGGCCAGGTCGAGAGCGTTGCGGCCGTTCAGCGGCATGTTCACGATCGGCCGGCTGGTGATCGAATCGCCCAGCGTGGCGTTGACCGTTTCCACGCCCGCGGGCTGGCTCTCGACCGTCAATGTCTCCTGCACCGTGCCCAACTGCATGGTCAGGTCCAGGCGCATGGCCTGGTTGATTTGCAGCGGAGGAGTGGTGGTGGAGATCCGCTTGAATCCTTGCCGCTCGCAACTGACGCGATAGGTGCCGATGGGCAAGTCAAGGACTTGGTAAAAGCCGTCCTTGTCGGTAATGGTGTTGTTGGTGATCTGCGTAGCGGTGCTGGTGATGGCGACATTGACTCCGGGAAGGACCGCGCCCTGCGGGTCGGTGATGGTCCCGAGAATCTTGCCCGTGGCCTGCTGCGCGGCCAGAGGCGCGGCGAAGGCGAGAAGCAAGAGGGCGATGCAGGCCGGCAGCCAGCGCCAGGAGAGCGAGGAATGAGTAGTCATGAGCGAAGACCCTTTCTGGCGAAGTGAAAGACGGGGCCGGACAAACTGAGATGACACTGTTGCTCGCTGGCGGGCGCTTGTCTGTGATGTGACCCAAAAGTGGGAAGAAAACGAAAGCCGCCGGGTTCAAATGGGGAAAGAGCGGAGGGTCGTTGTTGGCCACGCTGCGTCGCCCTGGCAGCGGGAACCTTCTCGCGGAATCTGCGCACTCCATCTCAGGAACTGCGCGGGATCTTCGTGTCCTTCGTGTGAACCGGCCCCTTCTCCCGTTCACACCAAGGACACGAAGGTCTCACGAAGTCCACGAAGCCAGAGCCACAGAGCAACCGTGGAATGGCCTACGCCTCCGAGGTGGAGGAGAGGATCGACAGCGAGGGGATTCGCCGCAGACTCCCGTCAACTGTGCAACTCCGGACGCACAACAGCACCCCCTGAATTACGAACAGGTATTCACATTGCTATTGCTGTTGATGAATGTCGGTTCACAATAGGCATCCGTGAGCCCGAGAATCAGGCAAATCTCTGATACGGAAGTGCTTGCGGCAGCGGCGACGGTGATCGCCACCCTCGGACAACGGGCCACTCTGGCGGATGTGGCGGCCGCGGCAGGCATCGCTCCTCCCACTCTCATCCAGCGCTACGGCTCCAAGCGTGGGCTGCTGATGATCCTGGCGCGGCAGGGATTCGGAGGAGCGGCGGAGGCGCTGGCCGCGGCGCGGGCCATCCATGCCTCACGCGTCGAAGCGCTGATCAGCGCGCTGTGCCAGCGGGCCTCCGGCATGCTGCCCGACCCGGCGGTGATGTGCATGCAGTTGATCGGGCTGCAGGGCGGCGCCTCCGATCCCGACTTCCGCGAGATCGCCGAAAAGCAGGTGCACGAGTGGGAGCAGGAGATCGGCAACCTGCTCGACGAGGCGGTGCTTTGGGGCGAGTTGCGTAGCTGCGACACCAAGGCGCTCGCCCGCTTGGTGCAGGCGGTGTACAGCGGCTCGTTGTGCGCGTGGGCGGTGGTGCGGCGCGGAACCCCGGCGGAGAGCGTGCGCGAGCAGTTGGAAACGCTGCTGGAATCCTATCTCACTTCGTGAACTTCGTGAGACCTTCGTGACCTTCGTGTGAACCGGCTCTCTTGCTTCACACGGAAATCGCGAAGGCTACAAGAAGGATAGGAAAGGTCGGATCAGTTATCGTTCGTGAATGGCGGCGCCCAAGACGGCCTGCGGAGCGGAGGTGCGCGCGCGGCGCGTCCGCTGCGCCCGGTTCTGCGCCACCGCGTCGGCGGTGCGATAGCTGACGTCGTGGGATAGGAAGGTGTGGCGTCCGAAGATGCGGACCTCGGCCACGGCGCGGGTGCTGCTCTGCAGCCACATGCCGTCCACGTCGCTGAAATTCAGCGTGACGTGCACCGACTTCAGCCACCACGAAGGCAGCTTCGCCATTTCTCCGTCCACGCGGCGTACCAGGTAGGAATTCTTGTCCACCCAGGCGCGGCCATCAAACAGGTTGCTGGCCTTCGACTTCGGCTCCAGCTTGAGAACGTAGCAGTCGTGCTGCTCGATCTTGTCCTCGCCGAGCAGGGAGAACTCGTAGTTCTCTCTGGTGAAGGCGCCGGGAGCGGTACCTTCGGCGGCCGCCTTGCGCTCGCGATCGAGCAGGTGGCGCACCACGCCTTCCCCGCGGGAGCTGCCCTTGGATTCCAGGATCTTGTAATCCTTGGTAGCGGGAGGGACAAAGTTGATCTCCGCGACCACCTGCGAACTCGGCTTCTGCTCGTCCGCGCCGTAGAGGCGGTACTCGCGGGTTACGGCATAGGCTCGGTAATGCTCGCGGTTGGCCTGCGCGGCCTGCTCCATGTGCTGCACGATCGCTTTCAGATCGATAGCTTGCGCGGGCGCGGCGGCGCCGGCGGGATTCTGCCCCGCCAACGACAGCGCCGCGGCGGAGATGCTGAACGCGAAGAGTGCGAGATACCTGAACACAAGGCCCAACCTGACTCATCGTCTACGTGCTTCGTACAAGTTAGAAGCAAGTAATGGGCCAGCGGAGGCTTGGGACAGCGAAGAATCGAGAGTTGGGGCGCTCAGGCAGGCCGGGAGAGGGCGGCGCGGGTACGGTTCTGCCCAACTTCTTCATAGACTTCCAGGATGCGCCGCACCGAGGCGTCCCAGGAGAAACGCTGCACCTGCTCGTAGCCGCGCTGCTTGAGGCGGTCCCGCAGGGGCTGGTCCAGCAGCACGCGATGCAGGGCGCGCATGATCTCGAAAACGTTGTCGGGGTTCACCAGCACGGCCGCGTTGCCTACCACCTCGGGGAGAGAAGTGGTATTGGAAGTCACAACTGGGGTGCCGTGCGCCATAGCCTCCAGGGGAGGCAGGCCGAAACCCTCGTATTTCGAAGGAAAGACGAAAACTTTTGCAGCATCGTAGAAAATTCTTAGTACTTCGATGGGTACAAAGCCCAGGAAGCGAACGTCGTTCTGCACCCCGCCCTTGATCACCGTGCGCCGCAGGTCGGGATGGCGGGAAACCTCGTCGCCGATGATGATCAGCTTCAGGTCGGCCAGCTTGTCCTCTTTTTCCAGCTCCGCTTTCAGCGCCGAAAACGCCTCGATGATGCGCACGATGTTCTTGTGCGGGCTAATGCGGCCGGCGTAGAGCAGGAAGGGGTAATTCACCTGGTAGCGCTCGGCGATGAACTGGCGGTCGGCCGCGTTGGCGTGCCCCTGGCGAAAACGGTCGTCGATGGCGTTGTAGACCACCTCGATGCGGTCGCCGGGCGTGCCGAAGAGGCGCTCGATGTCCTTCTTGGTGAAGTTGGAAACCGCCAGGATGCGCGCGGCGCGGCGCAGCACCCGCTGCGTGCAATAGAAATGCACAGCGCGCTGCAGGCCGGAGCCGTTGGTGGCCCGGTACATGTAGTCCAGCACGTCATGCACGGTGACGATGTAGGGGCAGGGCAGTTGTTGCGGCACCCAGCTCAGATGCGGGATGTGCACCACGTCGCAACCGTGCTGTTTCACGCAGCGACGCAGGCCGAAGTAGCCGGCGGGCGTGTTCGGCGCCGAGGTGAGCTCGACCGCCGAGACGTTGGCGGGAAACTCGCCCAGATCGCGCAGTTTCGCGGCATCGCCGATGAGCACGTACTGGTTGGCGCGATCGAGATGAAACAGCGCGCGCACCACGTTGCGAATGTAGGTGCCGACGCCGAAGTCGCCGATGGGGCGGATGTCGAGAGCGATCTTCACCGCTGGCGATTGTAAGCGAAACGATCCCGTTCCGATTCAGTTTCCGGTGGAGTTCTCAGCATTGCTTGTGTGGCACGGGTCTCCGACCCGTGGCGCCGCGGTCCCAGCCCCGCACCACACGGGTCAGCGACCCGGGCCACACACTGGTTCCCGATTTGGCATTGACAGCGAGGCCGCCGCTGTCGCATAAATATACATAGCACTGCATAATTATTCGTCGCCACAGGAGAGTGCCATGGGCTACGAACTGCAAACCGCGATCGTGGGCGCCTCCGGCTATGCCGGCCAGGAGCTGACCCGCATTCTGTTTGCCCATCCCCGGGTCAAGCGCCCGCTGCTGCTCTCCGCCCGCGACGCCGAAGGCGGCGAAGCGACCAGCGAAGTTGTCTCCCCCATCGACGGCAGCCCCGTGCCGGTGCACCCCTTTTCCTGGCGTACCATTCACCAGCACGGTGTGGACCTCATCTTCCTGGCCACGCCCCACGAAGTCTCGCGCGCCTGGGTGCCGGAGGCGGTGCGCCGCGGCTTGCGGGTGGTGGACCTGAGCGGCGCCTGGCGCCTGCATAATCCCGAATACCGCGCGGTCTACAACTTCCACGACGAGTCGGCCGAAGATGCCGAGCAGGTGACCGGCAAGGCGGTGTACGGCCTGCCGGAACTGGTGCGCGACCAGCTCGCCGACGCGCAGGTCGTGGCCAATCCCGGCTGCTATCCGACCTCGGTGATCCTGGCGCTGGCGCCTCTGATCGACGCCGGCCTGCTGGACGCCGAGCGCGGCATCGTGTGCGACGCCAAGTCCGGCGTCTCGGGCGCCGGCAAGGCGCCCACGCCGAAAACCCATTTCGTCGAGACGGCGGAGAACTTCCGCGCTTACGCGGCGTTTACTCACCGCCACACCGGCGAGATCCTGGAACAGCTGCACCTGGCGCCGCAGCAGTTGGTGTTCAGCACGCACCTGCTGCCCATCCGGCGCGGCATCTTGTCCAGCATCTACGCCCACCTCACGCGGCAGGTGTCGCACCAGGAAGTGGAGAACTGCGTGCGCGACTTTTACCGCGGCAGCGCCTTCGTGCGCGTCTTTCCGCCGCCGCGCTTGCCCGAGATCCAACACTCCAGCCACACCAATTACTGCGACCTCGGCTGGGTGCTCTCTCCCGACGGCATGCGCGTGATGCTGGTGTCGTGCCTCGACAATCTTGTGAAGGGCGCGGCCGGCCAGGCGGTGCAGAACATGAACCTGATGTACGGCTGGAACGAGCGCGAGGGCCTGCTGAATTGAACCTGGTGGTGAAGATTGGCGGCGCGCTGCTGGAGAGCGCCGAACTGCGGCAACGCTGGGCGCGGGCCATCGCCGCGCTGGTCGCGCAGGGACACCGCGTCGCCGCGGTGCACGGCGGCGGCTCGTCCCTAACCCGCACGTTACAGCTGCTCGGCAAGCAGAGCCAGTTCGTCAACGGCCTGCGGGTCACCGACGCCGAGACGCGCGACGCCGCACTGATGGTCTTGGCCGGGCTCATCAACAAACAACTCGTTGCCGCGCTGGCGGAAGTCGGGCAATCGGCGGTCGGATTGTGCGGCGGCGATGGGCTGACTTTCCGCGCCCGCCGTCGCGCCGGGGAGGTAGATCTCGGGTACGTGGGCGAGATTTCCGCTTCCAATCCGGCGCTGTTGCACGCAATCTGGCAGCAACAGGCGGTGCCGCTCATCGCCAGCATCGCCCTCGGGGAAGACGGCCAGTACTACAACGTGAATGCCGATTCAATGGCGGCGGCCTGCGCGGTCGCGTCCGGCGCGGCGCTGCTGGCGTTCGTTACCGATGTTCCCGGCGTGTGGAACAGCGCGGGGCAGGTGATTCAGCGGCTCACGCTCGGAGAAGTCGACGGATTGAAAGCCTCGGGCGCGGTGAAGGGCGGCATGCTGCCCAAGTTGGAAGCGTGCTCGCGCGCGCTCAGCGGGGGCGTTGGCCGAGTGCACATCATGCCCGGCGCCACGATGGAGGCGCTGGAGCAGTTGGGGCGCGGTCCCATCTCGGTTGGCACGGAGCTGATCGCATGAGATTTGGCCTGAAAACGCGTAAGGCGCTGCTGCCCGACTCGCCGGCCATCCACGAATTGATTCGCGGCTACGCCGGCGAGGGCATCCTCCTGCCGCGCCCGCTGGCCGAGATCCACGAGAACATCCGCGACTTCACCGTGGTGGAGAGCCGGGGCGAGATCATCGGCTGCGGCGCGCTGCACTTCTACGGCCCGCACCTGGCGGAGGTGCGCTCGATCGCGGTGGCGCCCAACGCGCAGAAGCGCGGCGCCGGCAGCAAGCTCATCGGCGCGCTGCTGAAGGAAGCGCAACAGCACCAGATCGCGCAGCTGTGCCTGTTCACGCGCTCGCCGAAATACTTCGCCAGGCTCGGCTTCGTGGCGGTCGAGCACCAGACACTGCCCGACAAAATGTTCAAGGATTGCCAGTACTGCCCACGCTTCAACAACGGCTGCGACGAGGTAGCGATGGTCTACGGCGGCGCGGGCGCGCTGGATGCGCCGGCAGCCGCGGCGTCGCAATCGCGCCCCACCCTCACGGTGCTGCAGGGCACACCGCGCTAATGCCCAAGGCGCAGATCAGCCGCGATGCCGCCGTTCCTCAGGGCTTCGCCTTCTCTGCCGCGAAAGCAGGGATCAAGATTTCCGGCGCGCCCGACCTCGCGCTGGCGGAGATTCCCCGCGGCGCATCGGCGGCAGCGCTGTTCACCACCAACCGCGTGGTGGCGGCGCCGGTGCAGGTAGGACGCGAGCACCTGGCGGCTTCGAGCGTGATCCGCGCCGTCATCGTGAATTCCGGCAACGCCAACTGCGCCACCGGCAAGCAGGGAATCCGCGCTGCCGACGCGGTCTGCGCCGCGGTGGCGCGCGCCCTGGGCGCGGAGGATGACGAGGTATTTCCGTCGTCGACGGGCGTAATCGGTGTGCCGCTGCCGGTGGAGCGCGTAACCGCGGCAATCCCCGAGTTGGTCAACGGCCGCGCGGCAACGGTGGAAGCGGCGGAGAGCTTCGCGCGCGCCATCATGACCACCGACACGCGTCCCAAGATCGCTTCGGCCCAGATCGCGGGAAGCACCATCCTCGGGGTGGCCAAGGGCGCGGGCATGATTCACCCGCGGCTGGCCACCATGCTGGTCTACCTGTTCACCGATGCGGCGGCCAGCCCGGCCGAACTGCGGCGCCTGCTGAAGCAGGTGGTTCGCACCTCGTTCCACCGCATCAGCGTGGATGGCGACACTTCGACCAACGACACCGTCCTGCTGCTGGCCAGCGGCGCCAGTCGCAAGCGGACCTCACCCGACTTCGTGACCGCGCTCACCGGGGTCTGTGAATCGCTGGCGCAGCAGATCGTGGCCGACGCCGAGGGCGTGCAGCACGTGGTCGAGTTGTCGATCGAGAAAGCCCGCAACGAGGGCGAGGCGGAACAGGTGGCGCGCGCCATCGCCAACTCGCCCTTGGTGAAAACCGCCTGGGCCGGCGCCGATCCCAACTGGGGACGCGTCCTGGCCGCCGCGGGATACTCCGGCGCGGCGATCAATGCAGAGCGCGTGGACATTTTCTTCGGCCCGCACCAGGTCTGCCGCAAGGGCCAGGTGGCGACCTTTGATGAGAGAGTCGTGCACGAGTATCTCCAGCAGCCGACCATCACCGTGCGCGTGGTGCTAAACCAGGGCGGCGCCGCCGTGACCTTCTGGACCTGCGATCTGACCGCGGAGTACGTGCGCATCAACGCCGATTACCACACCTAACGTGTGGCACGGGTCTTGGACCCGTGACAGTCGCCGCAGGGCCTCAGCCAGGGCGCCACAATGCCTATTGGGTGGCGCAGGGCTTCAAGCCCTGCTCCACCCGCCGTTCTCTACTCTCCCGGCTCCAGCTACCGGCTCCATCCACTGCTGGGAAGCTCCAACCCGCTCCGCTCGACTGCCGAACGCGCGTTCGACTATCATGCTGCCAGCGCCCACCCGCAATTGGACGATTCGCCAATGCGCGGAAATCTTTGCGTCTACATTCCAGCCGCATGAGCCAATTCCCGGAGTCCGCCGCATGATCATCACCCGCAGCCCGCTGCGGATCTCCCTCGGCGGCGGCGGCACCGACCTGCCGTCCTACTACCGCGAGCACGGCGGCTTCGTGGTCTCGGCGGCCATCAATCGCTACGTCTACATCACCGTCCACGAGGCCTTCCAGCCGCGCATCCTGCTGAAGTATTCCAAGCTGGAGAACGTGGAGCGCGTCGAGGAAATCGAGCACCCCATCATCCGCGAAGCGCTCAAGCTCACCGAGGTCACCGGGCCCTATCTGGAGATCGTCAGCATTGCCGACATCCCGGCGGGCACCGGCCTGGGATCGTCGGGCAGCTTCACCACCGCGCTGCTGAAGGCGCTGCACACTTTCAAGCGCCATCACGTTCCGGCCGCCGAACTGGCGGAGCAGGCGTGCCACATCGAGATTGACTTGCTGAAAGAGCCGATCGGCAAGCAGGACCAATACATCGCGGCGTACGGCGGAATATGCTGTTTTCAGTTCCAGCGCGATGGGTTCGTCGCGGTCGAGCCGCTGAAGATTCCGCCCGAGGCGCTGGCCAATCTCGAGGACAACCTGCTGCTGTTTTTCACCGGCGCGCAGCGCTCGGCAGCGGACATCCTGCGCCACCAGGACCAGAACACGAAGAGCAACAGCAGCGCGATGCTTGAGAACCTGCACTTCACCAAACAGCTCGGCGTCGAGAGCCGCGACGCGCTTGTGGCCGGCGACCTGCGCAAGTTTGCCGAGCTCATGCACCGCCACTGGGAGCACAAGCAGAAGCGTTCGCCCGGCATGAGCAACGGCTGCATCGACCGCATGTACCAACTGGCGCGCGACCACGGCGCGCTGGGCGGCAAGCTGATCGGCGCCGGCGGCGGCGGATTCCTGATGTTCTACTCCGAGGAGAAGACGCGGCTGCGGCGGGCCATGCGCGAAGCCGGCCTGCGCGAGGTGCGCGTGGGCTTCGATTTCGCCGGCACCTCGGTGGTCGCGCATTCCTAGATGCTGCCCGTCGCCATCCTCGCCGGCGGACTCGCCACGCGCTTGCGTCCTGCGACCGAGTGCGTGCCGAAGTCGCTGCTGGAAGTGAATCGCGAGCCCTTCATCGCGCATCAACTTCGATTACTGCGTTCCCGCGGAATCGATCGCGTCGTGCTCTGTGTCGGCTACCTCGGCGAGATGGTGCGGCAGGCAGTCGGCAACGGGCAGGAATTCGGGTTGTCAGTAGATTATTCCTTCGATGGCCCTACACTATTAGGAACCGCCGGGGCGGTGAGGCAGGCGGTGCCGCTGCTGGGCGAAGGATTTTTCGTGCTCTACGGCGACTCGTACTTGCCGTGCGACTACGCGGCCGTCGAGCAGGCGTTCGCCGATTCCGGCAAGCCGGCGCTGATGACGGTCTTCCGCAACGACGGCCAGTGGGACACCAGCAACGTGGAGTTCAGCGGCGGCCGGCTCCTGGCCTACAGCAAGCGCGAGCGCACGCCGCGCATGAACTACATTGATTACGGGCTGGGCGTGTTTCGCGCCGAGGTTCTTGCGCAGTTGCCCGCCGGCGAACCGCGTGACTTGGCTGATGTTTACGAAGGTTTGCTGCGGCGGGGAGAATTGGCGGGCTGCGAAGTGAAGCAGCGCTTTTATGAGATCGGCTCCCCGTCGGGACTGAAAGAGACGGCGGAATTCATCGCGGCACAGGGAGTTTCATCGCAATGAGCGAGAAGACGTTCGCGCAGCAGTTCCTGGCGGAGGCGGCCGAGGTGGTCGCGCGCCTGGACGCCGCGGACATCGAGAAGATCGTCGAGTTGATGGCGGCCGGCCGCGCCGCGGGCGGACGCCTCTTCATTCTCGGCGTAGGCGGCAGCGCGGCCAACGCGTCGCACGCGGTCAACGATTTTCGCAAGCTGTGCGGCATCGAGGCCTACGCCCCGACCGACAACGTCTCCGAACTCACCGCCCGCACCAACGACGAGGGCTGGGCCAGCGTCTTCGAAGGCTGGCTGAAGACCAGCCGCCTGCGCGCCGAAGATCTGGTGCTGGTGTTTTCCGTCGGCGGCGGCGACGTGGAGCGCAATGTCAGCCCCAACCTGGTCGCGGCGCTGCAGTACGCAAAGAAAGTCGGCGCGAAGATCGCCGGCGTGGTCGGCCGCGACGGAGGCTACACGGCCAAAGCCGCGGATGCCTGCGTCATTGTTCCCACCGTCAATCCCGCGCACGTGACACCGCATTCGGAAACGTTCCAGGCGGTCGTCTGGCACCTGCTGGTGTCGCACCCCAAGCTGAAGACGCAGGCGACGAAATGGGAGTCCACCGCGCCGCGCCGTGCCGTGTTCCTCGATCGCGACGGCGTCCTCAATCGTGCCCTGGTGAAGGACGGCAAGCCGCGCCCGCCCAAGGACCTCACCGAACTGGAAGTTCCGCCGGACGTCCCCGCGGCGGTGAAAAAGCTGAAAGATCGCGGTTTTGATCTGCTGGTGGTGACCAACCAACCGGATGTGGCGCGCGGCACACAGTCGCGTGAGGTGGTGGAGAGCATCAACCGCGCGCTGTCCTCGTCGCTGCCGCTGGACGAGGTGCTGGTCTGCTATCACCGCGACGAGGACCATTGCGATTGCCGCAAGCCGCGCCCGGGCCTGCTGCTGGAGGCGGCGCGCAAGCGCGGCATCGATCTCTCCGCCAGCTTCATGGTCGGCGACCGCTGGCGCGACGTGGACGCTGGCCATAATGCGGGTTGCAAGACTATCCTGATTGAATCCGGTTATCGCGAACGAGGTCCGGAAAGGCCGCCCGACGCGCGCGTCCAATCGCTGGGCGAAGCGGCCGAATGGATTTTGCGTAGTAACGGCTCCCGAGGAGACCACTGAATGAAGTCTGTCGCAGACCTGAAGGTGAAGATCTTTGCCGACGGCGCGGATAAGAACAGCATGCTGGAGTTGTACCGCAAGCCGTACATCAAGGGCTTCACCACCAACCCCACGCTGATGCGCAAGGCCGGCATCACCGACTACAGCGCCTTCGCCGCCGAAATCCTGGAGCACATCAGCGACCGGCCCATCTCCTTCGAGGTGCTGGCCGACGACGAGCGCGAGATGGAGCGGCAGGCGCACCAGATGTCCGCGTGGGGCGACAACGTCTACGTCAAGATTCCGGTGACCAACACCCGCCGCGAGCCGATGTATAAGCTCATTCACCGCCTGACCTCCGGGGGCATTCGCATCAATATCACCGCGCTGCTGGCGCTGGAGCAGGTGCGCGAGGTGTGCAAGGCGGTCAAAGGCGGCGCGGATTGCAACATCTCGGTCTTCGCCGGGCGCGTCGCCGACACCGGCCGCGATCCCGTGCCGCTGATGCGCGAGGCGGTGCACATGGTCAACGACGCCGGCAACGCCGAGCTCATCTGGGCCAGCCCGCGCGAGCTGCTGAACATCTTCCAGGCGGAAGAGGTCGGCTGCCACATTATCACCGTGACCAGCGACATCCTCGGCAAGCTGGCGCTGATCGGCAAGGACCTGCTCGACTACTCGCTGGACACCGTGCACATGTTCTACGGCGACATCGCCAAGAGCGGCTATAAGCTCGATCCGGTGCCGGCGCTGGCCGCCGTCAAAGGAAAGTAACCCTGCCGCCGCAAACCTGAAGGAGTTCCACCCTGTCGCTTTTCCTCGACATCCTGCTGGCCATCGCGCTGGTCGGCACCGCGTCTTCGGCGGTGTTCCTGGTGCTGGCCATTGTGGGTGCGGCGAAGTTTGACCGCGACGGGCGGAAAATCGCCACGCCGGCAGCGTTCCCGCCGCTGTCGGTCCTGAAGCCGGTACACGGCGTCGAGCCGCGGCTCGAAGAGAATCTCGAAAGCTTCTTTCGCCAGGATTACCCCCGCTACGAAGTGCTCTTCGCCGCCGATGAGGAGAGCGACGCCGCGCTGCCCATCGTGCGCCGTGTCTGCGCGCGTCATCCCGAAATTCCCAGCCGCGTCCTGGTGACCGGCCGGCCGCCGTGGCCGAACCCGCCCTCGTGGTCCTTCCACAACATGGCCCAGGTCGCCGCAAACGAAATCCTGGTCACCAGCGACAGCGACGTCGAGGTCGCGCCGTCGTACCTGCGCGAAGTGATTCCCCCGCTGCTCGATCCCGCGGTCGGCATGATCACCTGCGTCTATCGCGGCAAGAACGCGGGCGGCTTCTGGTCGGGGCTGGACGCGATCGGCATGTCGGTGGAGATGACCGCGGGCGTTCTGGTCGCCAACCTGCTCGAGGGAATCAAGTTCGGCCTGGGGCCGACGATCGCGGTGCGCAAAGACGCGCTGGTCAAGATCGGCGGCTACTCCGTCCTGGGCGACTACTTCGCCAACGACTTCATGATCGGCAACCTGATCGACAAGGCCGGCCACCGCGTGGTGCTGTCGCCGCACATCATCGATCACGTGGTGGCGCCGATGACCTTTGCCCAGATGTGGCGGCGGCAACTGCGCTGGGCGGCCAGCACCCGCACCTCGCGCCCCAAGGGACATTTCGGCACCGGGCTGATCTTCGCCATGCCGTACGGAATTCTCGGCTGCGTTGCGGCCGCTGCGCTCGGCATGCCGGTGCTGGCGGCGTCACTGCTGGGTATCGCGCTGCTGAACCGCATCGTCGAAGCCGAGGTCGTGGGCTGGGGCGTGGTGCGCGATCCCCGGGCGCGCCGGGCGCCGTGGCTCTATCCCGTGCGCGACCTGTTCGGATTCCTGCTGTGGTGCGCCAGCTATGTAACCTCGGGATCGAAGTGGCGCAGCAGCGACTACAAGCTGATGCCCGACGGCAAGATCGTGCGCCACACGCCCGCAGCCGCCAAGCAGACAGCTCAGGCGCGCTGACCCGAATCTCAGACGCGCAGACTTTACCTTGGTAGGCCCCGGCGCCTCGCCGGAGCTACGCGTGGAATTACCCGAAATTACGTAGCCGCAGGCGCCTCGCCTGCGGTTACTCGCGGGCGGGCGGGGGCGCCCGCCGCCACGTGCTCCTGGGCACGTCAGAGATCGCCCCGGCGAGGGCGCCGGGGCCTACCGGTTTCAAGAGAAGTGAGAAAAAGCCCGGGCGCGGACGCCCGGGCCTACCCATTCCGCAAGACCAACAACCAACAACCAAGAACCAACAACGAACTACGCTTCATCCTCCTCGCGCAGCTTGGCGATCACTCCCAGGTCTTCCAGCGTGGTGACGTCGCCCTTGACCTCGCCGCTGGTGGCCAGTTCGCGCAGCAGGCGCCGCATGATTTTGCCGCTGCGCGTCTTGGGCAGCACGTCGGAGAAGCGGATGTCGTCGGGCCGCGCCAGAGCTCCGATTTCCTTCGCCACCCACGCTTTCAGCTCGTCTTTCAGTTCCGGCGTCGGCTTGTTACCCTGCTCCAGGGTGACGAACGCCGCGATGGCCTGCCCCTTCAGATCGTCGGGCCGTCCCACCACCGCCGCCTCGGCCACCTTGGGATGCGCCACCAGCGCCGACTCCACTTCCATCGTGCTCAGGCGATGGCCGGAGACGTTGATCACGTCGTCCACGCGCCCCATGATCCAGAAGTAGCCGTCCTTGTCTTTGCGCGCGCCGTCGCCGGTGAAGTAGGTGTTGTTGCCGGGAATCTGCGACCAGTACTGGCGAACGTAGCGCTCGGGATCGCCGTAAATCGTGCGCAGCATCGCCGGCCACGGCTTCTTGATCACCAGGAAGCCGCCCGATCCTTCCGGCACCGGCTTGCCGTCCATGGTGACCACGTCGGCGACGATGCCGGGGAAGGGCCGCGTCGCCGAGCCGGGCTTGGTCGCGATCGCGCCCGGCAGCGGCGTGATCAGGATGCCGCCGGTCTCGGTCTGCCACCAGGTGTCCACGATCGGGCAGCGGTCGTGCCCGATGGTCTCGCGGTACCACATCCACGCCTCGGGATTGATGGGCTCGCCCACCGTGCCCAGCAGGCGCAGGCTGCTCAGCTTGTGCTTCTTCGGCCACTCGTCGCCCCACTTGATGAAGGTGCGGATGGCGGTCGGCGCGGTGTAGATGGTGTTCACCTGGTGCCGGTCGATGATGTCCCAGAAGCGGTCCGGCTGTGGCGTGTTGGGCGCGCCCTCGTACATCAGCGTGGTGGCGCCATTCTGCAGCGGGCCGTACACGATGTAGCTGTGCCCGGTGACCCAGCCGATGTCGGCGGTGCACCAGTACGTGTCCTCGTCGCGCAGATCGAAGACCCACTTCTGCGTGATGTAGGTGTACACCGAGTAGCCGCCGGTGGTGTGCACCACGCCCTTCGGCTTCCCGGTCGTGCCCGAGGTGTAGAGGATGTACAACGGGTGCTCGGCGTCGACCGGCTCAGCCGGGCATTCGGGCGAAGCCGACAGCATCAGCTCCTGCCACCAGTGGTCGCGGCCCTGCTTCATGTTCTGCGGCGAGCCGGTGCGGCGGTTGACCACCACGTGCTTCACCGTGGGGCACGATTCCAGCGCCTCGTCCACCGTGGCCTTCAGCTTCACTTCGTTGCCGCGGCGGTAGGAGCCGTCCTGGGTGATGACCGCCACCGCTTCGCAGTCGTGGATGCGGTCCACCAGCGCGTTGGCGGAGAAGCCGCCGAACACCACCGAGTGCGGCGCGCCGATGCGGGCGCAGGCCAGCATGGCAATCGCCAGCTCGGGCGACATCCCCATGTAGATGGCCACGCGGTCGCCCTTCTTGATTCCCAGGCCCTTCAGCACGTTGGCGAACTTGCTCACCTCCGCCAGCAGTTGCGCGTAGGTGAAGGTCCGTACCTGGCCGGCGGGCTCGCCCTCCCAGATGATGGCGTTCTTGTTGCCCTTGCCCGCCTTCACGTTGCGGTCGAGACAGTTGTATGACAGGTTGATCTGCCCGCCCACGAACCACTTCGCCCAGGGCGCGTTCCACTCCAGCACCTTGTCCCACTTCTTGAACCAGTGCAGGTCGGAGGCGATGTCGGCCCAGAACTTCTCCGGGTCCGCGGTCGCTTCCTTGTAAATGCGCTCGTACTCTTCCAGGCTCTTGATGTGGGCGCGCTGGCGGAACTGCTCCGGCGGTGGAAAGACGCGGGTTTCCGTGAGGACGGAATCGATCTTGGTGCTGTCGGGTTTGGCGGTTTCGGGTGTCATAACAGTGTGAGCCATATTACCTCTCTCTAAAAAAGTCGGAGTCCTTTTCCTATGCGGCTGGAGGCCGGTCGACCTCGACCGGCCACCCGAAATTCATTTGCCTTCGCCGAACAGCACGGTATCCGGCGACGGCGGCCGCTTGGCCAGCAGCTCGCATACCAGCGCCACCACCGCCAGCACGCCGCCGGTGTAAAACGCGGCGGTGTAGTTGTGATAGAGATCGTGCAGGCGCCCGCCGATCATCGGGCCGATGATCCCGGCCACCCCGTAAGCGGTGAACAGCATG